>DASSMN010000094.1:0-3961 GCA_035688885.1 Gemmatimonadales bacterium | reverse complement strand
GAGCGCCGCTCCACCACGTCGAGGCCGGGCGCCCGATATCCGGCACTCGAGACGACGAGCGAGCGGCCGTCCGGCGCGAGGAGCATGGTGAGCGGCATCGCCGCCCGAAGGTCGTACTGGGTGCCGGCCGGGTCCAGGCGCTCGCCGGTTGGAAGCCGAGGCTGCTCCAGTCCCAGCGTGTCTCCGCCGAGCGCGCGACCGGGGCGCGGGCTCGGGGCGCAGGCGGAGCAGAGGAGGATGAGGGACGCGACGGGCAGACGGGGCATGAGGGAAGTGGGTGCGGGGAGGACTGCGGCCTGCGGCGATGGCGCAATGTATCCTACGGGAGGAGATGGTGGGAGTTTCTGCGGGGGCGCTGGCGCGCCGGCGGGTGGCGCAGGCGCGCCGGCGGGGGCGCTGACGCGCCGGCGGGGCTACTTGGGGATGATCAAGGAGCGGGCCAGGCGCCAGGTCAGGATCGCGGCTTTATCTCGCAGCTGCTGCAGGTCTTTCCACGCCGCGTCGGTAAGAAGTTCTGCGTCGTGGGCGAAGCCGCAGCGAACCCCGCCGACCTGTTGCTGTTCCATGCCTTCGGTCACGCGGCGGAGGCGCAGGTCGGTGCGAAGCGGCACCAACGCGGGATCCACGCAGAGCAGGCCGGACGACAGGATATTCGGAGCGCGCCGCTCAGACCGTGATCGTCTCGCGGACGTTGATCTCGGAAACGGGAAGGCCCAGCACGGCGCCGACCTCCCGACCGAGCGACCGGCCCGCACCAGCCCGCGTCCGCGCGAGCACGATGTTCGGTGTTCCCGGGCGCCCCATCAGCCAGACCAGCTCGTGCGGCCCGGCGGCATTCGGGTCCGCGCTCGGTCGTCCGGGGCGGAATTCCACCAGGACGGCCTGAAACCGGTCGAGGGCGTACGAGCCCCGCGGACCGGGCAGTGGGATGCCTAGGACCGCATTGGGCTCGACCATAACCCGGTCACGGAACAGCGTCCCGCGCGACCCTTCCTGATGGCGGACGAAGATGACGGTGAACCCGGCGACCATCGCCTCGGCCACGCCGACGCCGGCCCCATCCAGCCATTGGCGGGTCAGCAGCTTCACCAGCAGGCCCACCACGAGCACGGCGTTCAGGCCCAAGGCGCCCTTGAGGATCGTGTGCCAGACGCTGGTGGTATCGAAGCTCCAGGGCAGCTGGACGCCGCCCCGATCCTGGCCGGGCAAGGTCGTCATCGAGGCTCGCAGCTCACGAAGAGCACCCGCACGCCGTGCGGCACGTCTTCCCGGGGAGCGCGGCGACGAAGTCGGTCACCGAGGCGATAGACGGGGCATGCCGCTGCGGCCGAGCTCGCGCTCGATCGCGTACCGGTCGGCGAGGGCAGTGCGCAGGGGGTCCGGCACGGACATGGGGCTCCTGCGACAGGAGAACGGGCTGGGTGGGGCTGGGCTGGACGGTGGTGAAGTAAACCCGGGGAGAGTCGAGGCGCCAGCTTTTCGTGAGGATCTTTTCACGGCCGACTCACGTCCCGTTCGTGGGCCGGGGTGCACTTTCGGCATGCCTGAATGGGCCCGCCAACACACCTGGAAAGCCGGTGCCGCGCCGGCGTGTGCGTGGCCGTCGGAAGCACCACCGGAGGACGTATGAGAAACCGTTTACTGTGGCCCAGCCTGCTGACGCTCGGCATGCTCGGGCTCGCTGCCTGCGGCGAGGAGACCACCACCCAGCCCAACTCGGCCGTGGAGCAACCGGCCGCCCCGCAGCTTGCCGTCACGTCGAACACCTGGCTCACCCGGCGCGACATGCCTCTGGAACTGTATGAACAGGTGACTGCCGTGGTGCCCAACGCGGCGGGCCAGTCCATCCTCTACGCCATCGGCGGCGGCAAAATGGATGGCTACGCCGGCACACCAGTCCCGATGGGGGAGGTGCGGGCCTACAACGTTGCGACCAACACCTGGACCAGCAAGCAGGATATGCCCGTGGCCCGCTGGGGGATGAACGGCGCCGGGGTGATCGGGGGGAAGATCTACGTCGCCGGCGGGTATAACAAATCCGGGTGGTACCAAGGGGCCACCGCGGGGCTCTACGTCTATGATATCGCGTCCAATACCTGGACCCGAAAGCGAGACATGCCGGCGCCCGGCGGCGGTGGCCTGGCAGGTGTCATCGGGGGCAAGCTCTATGTGGCCACGCTCAATCTCTCGTCTCCGGACGAGTCGAAGTGGTTCATCAACTTCTTCCGGTATAATCCAACCACGGATTCCTGGACCAAGCTCCCAAGCCCTGCCGATGCGCCCATCGTGTACGTGGGTGGGGGCGTGATAAACAACAAGTTCTATGTCGTGGGTGCGACGTGGTCCCTGCAGTCCAGACTCGTGGAGTACGACCCGGTCACCAACCACTGGACGCAGAAGCAACCGTGGACGAATCCATCCTGTGAACCCGGCTTTGGCTGTATCATCTCGGGTCCAAGTACGATCATGCTCTCGCACCTGTACGTCTTCGGTGGCTATACGACCGGTCCCACCGGAGGCGCAGGCATCTTCATCTATGACCCGCTCAGCGACACCTGGTCAACCAAGCCGCTGCTCACCACGTTCAACTACTGGGACCCGACCAGGCTTCGGGCGGCAAAGGTATTCGTGAATGGGAGCCCGCGGGTCGAGGTGATCGGCGGCTACCGTCCCGGGAACAATCAGCAGTACATCCCATAGCGCGCACATGCGCTGAAGAAACTGGAGGAAGATGGCCCCCCCACGCGCCCACGTGGCACCAGGCGCGGGGGGGCTCCGTAGGGAGGCATACCACCCTCTCCATCGTCTCCCGAGGTGAACCGTGCCGGCCGCCCGTACCACCGCCCTCATGTTCCTCGCCACTGCGCTGCCCGGCGCCCTGCTGGCCCAGAATGCCGCGCCCGACACCGCGCGGCAGGTCACAGTGTCGGCGAACTACGACCCATCGCTCTCGCCCGACGGCACACGCATGGTGTACATCAGCGACATCGCGGGCCGGGAGCAGCTCGTGGTCCGCTCGCTCGACGGGCGCGAGGTGCGGCAGCTCACGACCGACGAGGCGGACCACGAGGACCCCGCCTGGTCACCCGACGGGAACACGATCGCGTTCGTCCACCTGAAGGACGGACACGCGCGGATCGCCATCATGCCCGCGGCCGGCGGCCCGGCGGAGATTCTCACCCGCGCCGACAAGCGCGTGATCCATCCCAGCTGGTCGCCCGACAGCCGGCGCATCATCTACTGCGCCGACGACGACCTCAAGCCGCCGAAGAAGAACCCGGCGTCGGTCATGGTGCTCGACCTGGCGAGCCGGCAAGTCCGCGAGCTGATCTCGGGCGGGGTGAACACGTACCCGGTGTGGTCGCCGGACGGCCGCTGGATCGCGTTCCGGCGGATGGTGCACGATACCAACTCGGAAGTGTTCCTGGCCGATAGCGCCGGCCGGGGCGCGCGCAATCTCACCAACAGTCCCGCGTTCGACGGCTGGCCAGCGTGGTCGCCGGACGGACGGCTGATCGCGTTCGCGTCCAATCGCGGCGGCACCGGCGACTACGAGATCTACGTAATGAAGCCCGACGGGAGCGAGGTCCGGCGGGTGGCGAGAACCAGCGGACGCGCGACGGCGCCCAAGTGGGGGCGGGACGGTCGGACGCTGTATTTCCCGATCTGCCGTCGGGAGGGCTGCGAGATCTACGAAAGTCGGGTCCGGGCCGGTGACTCCGCCAGTCGCTCCGACGCGGCGGCGGGGGCGCTGACGCGCCGGCGGGGGCGCTGACGCGCCGGCGGGTGGGCAGAGCCCGGCGGGGGCGCTGACGCGCCGGGCGGGGCTACTTGGGGATGGTCAAGGAGCGGGCCAGGCGCCAGGTCAGGATGGCGGCTTTATCTCGCAGTTGCTGCAAGTCTTTCCACGCCTCGTCAGTAAGAAGTTCTGCGTCGCGGGCGAACCGGAGCAGATAGGCGA
>DASSMN010000547.1:0-5019 GCA_035688885.1 Gemmatimonadales bacterium | reverse complement strand
GCGCAGCTCGGGGCTCACCATGGCCGGAAGATGATTCCCTTGTCCTGCAGGTGGGCCTTGAGCCGGTCGACCGCCTCGGGCACCGAGCCGCCGGGGAGCTGGAGATCGACGGCGAGGTCGGTGGTGATGGTGTCGCCCGCCCAGATGGTCTCGATCCAGTCGGGCTGCACCGCGGTCTTGATGACCTCGAGGTCATCCTGGGTGAGCTCGGCCGCCGCCACGACCAGGATCATGCCGGCATCGAGCATCAGGTTGGCCACTTCGGCGAGGCGCCGCATGTGCTCCAGCCGATTTTCGGGCTTCCGCGCGATGTCCGCGTCGATGCCGTAGAGCACGCTCCCGATACCCACGAAGTAGACCACCTTGCCATCTTCGAACAGCTTGCTCTCGATGGCCTTGGCGACGCCTTTCCGGTCGGCCTCGTTCTCGCCGGTGACCAGGATCAAGGCCGCCTTCTGGTTGTATTTCTCGGCCCGCCGCTCGGGTTGGATGACGCTGGGCTCCCACTTGTAATTCCGGAGCAGCACCTGGTCGCGGACCGACGCCTGCCGATCGGGCAGCGCCTCGCGCACGATGCCGCCGCCCCGGATCTCGAAGTCATCCACGATGACGAAACGGCTGGTGGCGGGAATGTCCTCCGCCAGGTCGCAGGCGATCGCCCGGTCGAGCTTGAGGACGCATTCCGCCACGTCGTGCCGCTGGATCGCCGCGCGCTGCTCGGTGGTGCCCAGCGTGGAGGCGTCCATGACGCGGAGCACTTCCTCGACCCGGGCGGTGACCCGCGCGGTGCCCAGCTTGAGCAGGTACTCCTTGCGCTTCACCATCGGGTCGCGGCCGAGCCAGAACAGGCTCACGCGAAGCCGGGTGGTGACCTGCGGGCGGAGCTCGTGCTCCAGCGTCGCCACCTCGCCGCGGGTGATGTAGATCTGCTCGTTGAGGGTGAATCCGACGGCGTACCCGGCCTCGGCCCGCGTGCTCACGGGGCGATTGAAAGCCTCGATGCTCTTTACCCTGCTCTTCTTGCCCGAAGGATAGAAGATCACCGGGTCGCCCACCTTGAGCGCGCCCGAGTCGATGGTGCCCGACACGATCCGTCGATCGTCGCCTTGCTTGGTGAACTTGTAGACGTCCTGCACCGCCATCCGGAACGGCTGGTTCACCGGCGCCGGCTCGCTCTGGAAGGCATCCAGCGCCTCGAGGACCGTCGGGCCGCCATACCAGCCCAGCTGGGCCGACCGGTCGGCGATGTTGTCGCCGCTCCGGCCCGAGACGGGAATGAACGCCGCCGGGCGGATGCCGACCTGATCCAGGAACGCGCCGTACTCCCGCCGGATCCGGTCGAACACCGCCTGGTCCCAGTTCACCAGGTCCATCTTGTTGACGACCACGGCGAGCTGCCGGATGCCCAGCAGCGACACCATGTAGCCGTGTCGGCGGGAGTTTTCCTGCACCCCCTCGGCGGCGTCGATCACCAGCAGTGCGGCCTCGGCCCGGGCCGCGCCGGTAATCATGTTCTTCAGGAACTCGATGTGGCCCGGCGCGTCGAGGATCAGGTAGGGACGCAGGTTGCTCTTGAAGAACACCCGCGCGGCATCGATGGTGATTCCCTGGGCCTGCTCATCCTTGAGCGCGTCCAGCAGGAAGGCGTACTCGAACGGCTTGGAGTTGAGCTCGCACTGGGCCCGCACCTGCTCGAGCTTGCCTTCCGGCAGCGAGTGGGTGTCGGCCAGGAGCCGGCCGATGACCGTGCTCTTGCCGTGATCGACGTGACCGACGATCACGATGTTCATGCGCTGGGACGCCGGGGGCGCGGCGA
Source organism: Gemmatimonadales bacterium (assembly GCA_035688885.1). Lineage (GTDB taxonomy): Bacteria > Gemmatimonadota > Gemmatimonadetes > Gemmatimonadales > GWC2-71-9 > CAVVWJ01. The sequence goes on along the minus strand of DASSMN010000547.1, from coordinate 3,203 downwards.
CCGAGGGAGTCGGGACGGACGGTGCGATAGACGACGACATGGGGAAGTAGCCTTCCTCCGCGAATCAAGTAGGGCGCCGAGCGTGCGCGACCCGATGGCGCCGGTCGGCCCCATTCGGGAGCCGGCCGGCGTCAGCCAATGCCTAGGGAACTACGGTCAACGCCGATTGTCCTGCTGACGCACGTCAGGACGGTTGAAGATCACGCCGCTTGCCGCAACCACGAACTACTGCTCCTCCGCGGCGTAGTCGTACGGATAGTAGTAGTCGCCTTCCTTGGCCACCTGCCCACCGGGATCGTTGAGCACCGTCCCGATCACCCGGGCCCCGACCTGAGCCAGCTGCTGACAGGCGCGCTGGGCGGCGTTCTTGTCGGTGGTGCCGGCGCGCACGACCAGCAGGACGCCATCGGTCAGCGAGGCGACGATGCCCGCATCCGCGGTGGCGAGGACCGGCGGCGTATCCAGCACGATGATGTCATACTGCTCGCGCAGCTCCTGGAGCAGGACCTTCATCCGGGTTCCGCTCAGGAGGTTGGCCGCATTGGACGGCAGGGCGCCGCACGGCAGCACCGAGAGGCCCACCACCGAGGTGTCGCGAATGGCCGGGAGCCGCGGCGCGCCGGGACCATTCGACGCCGTGAGCAGCTCCATGAGCCCCGGCGCGCGGGGCAGATGGAACAGACCATGGACCCGCGGGCGCCGAATGTCGCAGTCGACCAGCAGCACGCGAAGGCCGTCATAGGCCAGCGTCACGGCCAGGTTGGCGGCGGTGAGCGTCTTGCCTTCGCCGGGCGCGGCGCTGGTGACGACCAATGTCTTGAGCGCCTCGCCGCCGTCCGACCAGATGAGGCTGGTGCGCAGGTTCCGGAACGCCTCGATGCCGATCGAGAACGTCTGCCCGCCGGACATCGGCGAGCCGGCAGCCGTCTTGCCCGCCTTGCCCGACCCCAGGAGCCCGCGCAGCTTCGACCGGCCGTTCGGGGACCCGCCGCTGATCCGCGGGATGACCGCCAGTCCAGGCACGTGGAGCACGGCCTCGAGGTCCTCGGGCCGGCGCACGGAGGTGTTCAAGGCCTCGAGCAGATAGGCCAGCAGAAGACCGAGCATGAGGCCCAGGACCAGCCCAAGCGCCAGCTTCACCGCCGATGCGGTGAGCACCGGGGCGTAGGGGACGTCGGCCATGTCCACCACGTCCACGTCGCCGGCCTCGACCGTCTCGGCCATGCGCGCCTTGTTGTAGTCCTTCCGGAGGTCGTCGCCCAGGCCAGCCAGGGCGTCCACCCGCCGGTTGAGGCGCATTTCCTCCTCAGCCATCTGCGGCAGGTTTTCGATGGTGCCCGCGCTCCGGCGGCGCAGCGTGTTCATCGCGTCCATGCGCGCGTCGAGCGTCTGCAGCTGGCTCGACACGGCGTCCTCGAGCTTGGACTGCGTCGTGGTCGCCAGTCCCTTGAGCTGAATCACATCCGGGTTCGAAGCCGCGGCCTTCCAGGGGCCGGTGGTCATCGAATCCAGGCGATCCTGGTAGATCAGCAGCTGCCGATAGAGCGTCGAGATCGCGGCGTTGTCCCCCATGCCCGGCGCGGTACCAAGCGCGCGGACGGCCTGGGCCCGGGCGGCCTCGTCGGGGGACTTGAGCTGATCCCGCAGCGCGGAGAACGTACGCCGGTCGGCATCGAGCTCCGCCATCCGGGTTTCGATCTGGAGCTGGGTTTCCTGCTCGGACTTGAGCTTGTCCGCGGTGCTGGCCAGCTGCTGGCGGCTGCGGAAATTGGCCAGCTCCGACTGGGCCCTGGCCAGCGCGCTGTCGGTCTGGGCCAGCTGCTCGCCCAGGAATTCCCGGCGCCGGCGGGAGCGCTCGCGCGCCCACTGGACATTGATCGTCTGGAATGCCTGGACGGTGGAATTCACGACCCGCTGCGCCGAAATGGGGTCGTACGCGGTATAGCCGACGTCGATCACGTCGGTCTCGGTGCGGGGTGCCACCAGGAGGCCGCCCAGCAGCGCGTCGATGGCCGGCTCACGGCCGCCGATGTTGAGGGTAGCGGTCTCCACCGAGGGGCGCGAGCGCACGCTGAACTGGACCACGCCGAGGTTGATGATCTGCCCGTACGGCGCGGTGACGGTCCGATCGGCCCGACGGGCCACGACGTCATTGGCCCGGAAGGTCAAGTTGACGGAGTCTCCCTGCGCCCGGGCGTCCACATGCACGTTGTCCAGGGAGCCGGTGGTGAAATCAGTCGTGGCGCTCTGGAGCTGCAGGCCCAGGGTGTCTACCACCTGGCCGGCCACGGCCCGGCTTCGGATGAGCTGGACAAGGGACTGGAGCGGGTCGGTGGTCTTCGGCAGACCAGAGGGCTCCTCACCGTCCCCGGTGATGGCCTGGCGCTCCCCGGCGAAGCGGAGCATCGCGTTCGCGTGATAGGTGGCCGGCTCGCGCGACGCGAGAAAGAGGCCGATCGAGGCGCCGACCAGCGTCATCGCCAGAATCAGTTGATAGCGACGCCGCAGGACCGTCAAAACCTGCCGGAAGGTGATCGAATCGCCGCCGTCCTGGTTCTCGATGGGCCGGTAGGGCCCCTCGGTCGAGCCGGGCAGCATACGGTATGACGGAGGCAAGGAGGGCATGGGCGACCTAGTTATGGTTTGCGGCGGACGCGGTCGATGAGCAACCCGAGCGAGGCGACGGAGCCGATCACGCCGATCGTCGGGAGCAGGATGTCCTTGAAGAAGGACTTCTTGCGATCCATGATGATCTGGTCGCCTGACTGCAGCGGCGTCGTGCCCGGCGACCCCTTCTGGTCCTGCAGGTTCACCACCGACTGCAGCTGCTGGCCAGCGGCGGTGGTCCGAATCAGGCGCACGCGGTTAGTGGCGGCAAACTGGGTCGGGCCGCCGGCGCGAGCGATAGCCTCGCCGATCGTGGTCTCCGGCCGGGCGGCGAACACCGACGGCTTGGTGACCTCGCCCGAGACCGCCAGCCGGATCAGCGGCTCGATGACGAACTGCGGATTTTCCTCAAACTGGCTGAGATAGGTGCGCAGATTGGCTTCGGCGCGGGCGAATGGCAGCCCCGAGACCTTCACGTTGCGAAACAGCGGGTGCGTGATGCTGCCATCCGGAGCGATCACGTAGTCCCCGCTGAGGTCGGGACGGCGCCAGACCGTGATCCGGACCGAGTCGCCGGGGCTCAACACGTCTTGGTT
>DASSMN010000631.1:0-4324 GCA_035688885.1 Gemmatimonadales bacterium | reverse complement strand
AACTTCTCCGGGTAGAGCGCCATGAGCTGACCGCCCAGCGCCGGCAGGGCATCGATGATCCGGGTCGAAGCGCCCCGCATCCCCGCGTAGAAGGCCGCGAAGAGCCCGGTGGGCCCTCCGCCGATGATCGAGATGTCCTTGAGCTCCTCTGCTGCCACCGTGTGCTCCTGCGGTCCGGGGTTCGGGAACAAGCGGTGGAATGTATAAAAATTCGCTGCCGTGTCAGGCCCCCCGCCGATTCCCGCCGCTGCTCCCACCGAACTCTACATCGGGAGGCAACGGCCTGCCGCCCTTTCCCCGCGGGCAGGGCGTCCGCACATTGATCGCGATGCCGCTTGCCCAGGCAGAACGTCGTCGCTGGAGCGGAGGTGGACGGGCCATGTCGATGAAGATCTATACCCGGACCGGCGACCAGGGCGAGACCGGCCTGTTCGGCGGCGGCCGCGTTCCGAAGGACCATCCCCGGGTGGCCGCCTACGGCGACGTGGACGAGCTGAGCTCCGCCATCGGCGTCGCGCGCGCCACCACCCCCGCCGACTTCTTCGACCAGCTGCTCGAATCGGTGCAGCGCGACCTGTTTGCCATCGGCGGGCAGCTCGCCTCGCCCGAGCCCGACAAGGTCGCCAAGGCGCTCGAAAAGGCCGACCTCTCGTCCGATCGTCCGGCCGAGTTCGAGCGGGTGATGGACGAGGCGGATCGGGTGCTGCCCCCGCTCCGCGCCTTCGTGCTGCCGGGTGGCACGGCCAAGGCGGCAGCGCTTCATCTGGCCCGCACGGTGTGCCGCCGCGCGGAACGGAGCGTGGTCCACCTGGCGCATGACGGGCCGGTGCCGCCCGGCTTCGTGATCTATCTCAACCGGCTGTCGGACCTGCTGTTCACGCTCGCGCGCCTGGCCAACCACCGCGACGGCACCGGGGACGTCACCTGGTGAGCCCCGCCCGGTGACGGCGGCACCCGTCCGCGTCCGGCACGCGGTGGGGAGCTACCCGGTGTACGTCGAGCCGGGCGTGCTGGCGCGGCTCGAGGCCCTGGTCGCCGACCACCTGGACACGGCCCGCACGGCCCTCATCGCCGACTCCAACGTGTTCGCCTTGCTTCAGAGCGGCCGGCTGGGACGAAACCCCTGGACCGGACGGTCGCTAACCTTCCCGGCCGGCGAGGCGTCCAAGACCCGGGAACAGTGGGCCCGCCTCACTGACGCGCTCCTCGCCGACGGCTATGGTCGCGACAGCGGCATCATCGCCCTTGGCGGCGGCGTGGCCGGCGACCTCGCCGGCTTCGTCGCGGCCACCTACATGCGAGGGCTGCCCTACCTGCAGGTGCCGACCTCGCTGCTGGCCATGCTCGACGCCTCGGTCGGTGGCAAGACCGGAGTGGATACGCCCGAGGGGAAGAACCTGATCGGGGCGTTCCACCCGCCGGCCGCCGTGGTGGCCGACCCTCGCGCGCTCGTCACCCTCCCCGAGCGCGACTACCGGGGCGGCATGGCGGAGGCCGTCAAGCACGGGCTCATCGCCGACGGGGAGTACTTCGGGTGGATCGAGGCCGAGGCCGACGCCCTGCTCCGGCGGGACGAGACCGCGCTCACCCGCCTGGTTCGCCGGAGCGTCGAGATCAAGGCCGAGGTGGTGAGCGGCGACGAGCGCGAGACCGGTCGTCGCGCGATCCTCAACGCTGGCCACACCGTGGCGCACGCGCTCGAGCGGGTGACCGACTACGCCCTCCCGCATGGCGAGGCGGTGGCGCTGGGACTGGTGGCCGAGGCCACGCTCGCCGAGGCCATCGGAGTGGCGCCCTCGGGGTTGGCGCGGCGGGTCTCGGCGCTGCTCACGCGGCTGGGGCTGCCGGTGCGCCTGGAGCAGGCGGTGGATCCCGGCCGGCTGATTGCGGCCATGGCCAGCGACAAGAAGAACCGTTCCGCCCGGCTCCGATTCGCCCTGCCGAGCCGGCTCGGCGCCATGAACGGCGATGGCGAGTGGACCCAGGAAGCGCCCGAGCCCGCGCTCCGGCGCGCGCTGGCGGCGATCGATCCGCTCTGAGGAGTCCGCCGACCTTAGCAACGCAAGATCTTGCGTAACACTGTGTTACAGAACCCTACCCGGACCTTTTCCCCATCGTCATTCGCCGGCCTGGTGGACAAAAATGCGAACCATCGGCCGGTGAATGATTTGTGATGTGGATTCAACATCGTTGCTTGACCCCATTCAGGGTCATTCCTATATTCGATCCTCTCTCCTCGGCCTGCCCGGCCGCCACAGCGTCGACATTCGCGGTTCGTCCACCTCGTCCTGGGGTTGTTTATGGCCCATGTCCGTGCGAAAGCTCGTATGCTGGTCCGTTCCGCTCCGTCTGGCGCTTTCGATCAATACCTCCTCGACATCCAGAAGCTCCCCATGATCTCGGATCCCGAGGAAGAGAAGCGTCTGGCCAGACGGGCCCTGGCCGGCGACGAGACCGCAGCGGAACGGCTGGTCACCGCCAACCTCAGGTTCGTCATCTCCTACGTCAAGAAATACCAGGGACACGGGCTCGACCTGTCCGAGCTGGTCGCCATCGGCAACGAGGGCCTCCTCAAGGCGGTCAAGAAGTTCGACCCGGATCACGGCGTGAAGTTCATCTCCTACGCGGTCTGGTGGGTCCGCCAGGCGGTGCTCAAGGCCCTGGCCGAGCAGACCCGGAGCGTGCGCATCCCGCTCAACCAGAATTCCGCGCTGGTCCGCATGGCCCGAGCCCAGAGCTTCCTGGCACAAGAGCTGGGCCGGGAGCCCACCGATCAGGAAATCGCCACCGCCCTCAACGACACCGTCGACAATATCCGCAGCGCCCGCCGCATGACCTCCACCGAGGTCTCGCTCGACGCGCCGGTGGAGCGCCAGGACCGGAGCGCCAGCACCTTCGGCGAGCGTGTCGCCGGCACCGGGCAGGGCGAGATCGAGGAGATGACCGACTGCCGGCTCCAGCGCGAGTTCATCGACCGCATCTTCCAGCGCCACCTCACCCCGCGCGAGCGCAAGATCCTCTCGCTCTACTACGGCCTCGAGGAGGGCTCCGAAGCCCTCACCCTCGAGAAGATCGGCGAGCTGCTCGGTGTCACCCGCGAGCGCATCCGCCAGATTCGCGAGCGCGCCTTCGAGAAGCTGCGCGACTCGCCGGATGTCCGGGCCCTCCGGGGGTTCTGGGGAGCGGCATGAGGTAAGGACGGAAGGACGGAAGGACGGAAGGACGGAAGGACCAACAGGTCGCCCGGCGCCTGGCCGCCGGGCGACCTTCGTATGCGGGTACCTGCCCCCTCCGCCACGCCGGTGCTCCCGTCTGTCCGTCCTTCCGTCCTTCCGTCCTCCCGTCCTCCCGTCTGTCCGTCCTTCCGTCCTTCCGTCCTTCCGTCCTTCCGTCCGCTAGATTCCATCCATGCGCCTCCCGCTGTTCCCCCTTTCGGTCGTCCTCTTCCCCGGCACGCCGCTGCCGTTGCACATCTTCGAGCCGCGCTACCGCCAGATGCTCACCGACTGCCTCGCGGGGGATCGTCGCTTCGGCATCACCCCGACCGGCACCGGGCAGGAGGCGCCCGATCCGGGAATGGTCGGGTGCACCGCCGAGGTGCGGGTCAACCAGGAGCTGCCGGACGGGCGGTCCAACATCGTCGTGCTGGGCGGCGATCGCTTCGTCGTCAGCACGGTGGTGGACGACCCCGCGCCCTACTTCGTCGCCGCGGTCCAGACCTTCGACGACGAGGCAGACACGACACCCTCCCCCCCGCGGGTAGCGCTCCTGCGCGAGGCCTTCATCCGTTACGCCGACATGATGCGCGAGCTGAGCGACGTGGAGCCCCGGGCTCCTGACCTGCCCGAGGAGCCGCTCCCTCTCTCCTTCCATGTGGCCGCAGCGGTGGACGTGGAGGCGCCCGTCAAGCAGCAGCTCCTGGTCGAGCGGTCCACCGCCCGGCGAGTCGAAGCGCTGCTGGTGGTGCTCGCGGGGGTGAGCAGCGGGCTCGAGCGCGCGCTCGTGATCCACCGGCGAGCGCATACCAATGGACGGGGCCATCGCATGCCGCCGATGCCCGCCGAAGGATGAGCCCGCTGAGCCCGGGTCTGCTCGACGAGCTCGGTCGCATCGTCGGCCCGCGCTGGCTCCGGCACCGCCGGGCCGAGCTCAAGACCTACGCGATGGACGGCCTGCCCACCCGCGAGTCATATCCCGGCGTCGTGGTCATGCCGGCGGACGCCGGGCAGGTGCGCGCCGTGGTCCGGCTGCTTCACCTCGCCGGCATCCCCTTCGTGGCCCGCGGCGCCGGCACCGGCCTCTCCGGCGGCGCGGTGGCCGACCC
>DASSMN010000367.1:0-11256 GCA_035688885.1 Gemmatimonadales bacterium | reverse complement strand
AAGCTGTTTCGAGGCGTGAGTCGCGGCCGTTTTCCGCTGTTCGGCGACGGCCGCGGTCGCCGCCACATGGTATACGTGGACGATGTGGTTTCGGCGTTCTTCGCGGCGTGCGAGCGGCCGGAGGCGGTGGGGCAAGCGATGATCGTGGCTGGTCCGCGGCCCTGCACCCTGGCGGAGCTGATCGAGGAAGTCCGCGTTGCGACAGGCAGCCCGCGCTTCGGGCGGCGGCTTCCGCTCGTCCCGATGCTGGCGGCCGCCGCGGTGGTGGAGGACGTCTGCCAGGCGATCCACGTCGATCCGCCGATTTACCGGCGGCGAATGGACTTCTTCACCAGCGACTCGGCCTTCGATACCTCGCTGGCGCAGCGGCTGCTGGCCTGGACGCCACGCGTCGAGTTGAGCGAGGGCGTACGGCGGACCGCCGAGGACTACCGGCGCGCGGGCGCGCTCAGCTGAGGCGCGGTGTGCGGCGGATCACCATGACTCACCATCTCGAGGTCTAGATTGAGCGGCTCGACCACCATGACCGAACCAACGACCGGATCCAACACACCGCAGGGCGAGCCGTGGCAGCTGCAGCTGTTCCGGCGCTCGCTCAAGAAGCGCCAGACGGTGGACGCCCTGTTGGGGCATCTCCCGCCGGTGCAGGGACGCCTGTGTCTGGAGCTCGGCTGCGGCACCGGCCTCACGTCCTACTTCCTCCGCCAGCGAGGCGGCACCTGGGTCAGCGCCGACTTCGAGCGCGACCACGTGCGGTCGGCCCGGCAGCTCGTGCGCGACCGGATCCTGCAGGTGGGCGACCGTCAGCTCCCGTTCGCGACGGGGTCGTTCGACGTGGTGGCGGCCATCAACTTTCTCGAGCACATCCGCGACGACGAGACCTTCTTTGCCGAGATGGTGCGGGTGCTCAAGCCCGGCGGCGACTTCCTGTTCATGGCGCCGAAAGGTGATGCGGGCCGTCCCGGCTACGCCCTCAAACGCGCGCTCGGCTTCACCGCCGACCAGGAAGGCTTTGGCCACGCCCGCGACGGCTATCCGCGGGCCGCGGCTCGGGCGATCATGGAGCGGCACGGGATACGGGTGCAGGGCCAGGCGACGTACTGCCGCTTCTTCACCGAGTCGCTCGAGGATCTGCTGAACTACGCCTACCACCGCAAGGCGATGAAGGCGAAGGATACGACCGAGCAGGACTTCCACGGCGACACCGCGCCGATGTCCGCCGACGCCCTCAACAAGGTGGGCACCGCGTACAAGGTGTACTCGGCCATCTATCCGGCGCTCCGCGCATGGACCATGCTGGACGGCCTCATTCCCTTTTCGGAGGGGTACATGATGGCCACTTGGGGAAAGAAGGCCGCCTGACATGTGTGGAATCGTAGGCACGGCCGGTCCAGGCCTGGCCGCCGAAGACCATGTCCTGCGGATGTGCGACGCGATCCGCCACCGCGGTCCCGACGACTGGGGCACGTTCGTGGAGGGCGGTGTCGGGCTCGGCATGCGCCGGCTCAGCATCATCGACCTGGCCGGCGGCCACCAGCCGATGGGCAACGAGGACGACAACCTGCAGGTGGTGCTGAACGGGGAGATCTACAACTTCGCCGAGCTGCACCGCGACCTGGTGGCACGCGGGCACCAGTTCCGAACCCGCTCCGACACCGAGGTGCTGGTCCACCTGTACGAGGACGAAGGCGAAGCGATGCTGCGGCGGCTGCGCGGCATGTTCGCGTTCGCGATCTGGGACCGGCGCCGCCGGCGGTTGTTCATCGCGCGCGACCATTTCGGCCAGAAGCCGCTGTTCTACACCGTGCGCGACGGGCGCCTGTCGTTCGCCTCGGAGATCAAGGCGCTGCTCGCGGCCGATCCCACGCTCGCCACGCTTTCGCCGTTCGCCCTGGACCAATACCTCACGCTCCGCTTCGTGCAGGCGCCCGACACCTTCTTCCGGGACATCCGGGCGCTGCCGCCGGCCCACTACCTGGTGTGGGAGAACGGCGAGGTCCGCACCGAGCGGTACTGGGACCTGAGCTACGGACCCAAGTGGACCTGGTCGGAGGACGAGACCCTCGAGCGGGTGGACCAGCTGCTGGCCGAGACGGTGGCGCTGCATCTCACCAGCGACGTGCCCGTCGGCAGCTTCCTGAGCGGCGGGCTCGATTCCACACTGGTCGTGTCGTACGCCGCCAAGGTGCTCGGCCCCGAGCTCCGCACTTTCTCGATGGGTATCCCCTATCGAGACCTGAACGAGCTGCCCGCGGCGGCGGCCGTCGCCAGGCGCTACGGCACGCGTCACTTCGCCGAGGAAGTCACCCCGTCGGTGGCGAACGACCTTCCGCGGCTCATCGCGGCGCTGGACGAGCCGGCCGACCCGCTTTCGATCTGCCTGCTGCATCTGGCCCGGATGACCGCGCGCGAGGTGAAAGTGGTGCTGGGCGGCGATGGCGGGGACGAGCTGTTCGGCGGCTATGACCGCTATGCGGCGGATCGCTGGCTCGATGCATACCGGCAGGTCCCGGCCGTGGTGCGGGATCTGGTGTCCGATCAGGTTCTCGATCGACTGCCCGACCAGTTCACCTTCAAGAGCTTTACCCACAAGCTCCGCTGGGTGGACCAGATGGCGCGGAAGACCGGCGGCGAGCGCTACGCGGCCAGCATGCAGTACTTCTGGTTCAACGAGGCGCTCCGCGCCGAGTTGTATACGCCCGGGTTCCGGGCCAAGCTGCAGGGGCGGCGGCCGGAAGCCTGTCTTCTGGACCTGTACGATACGACCAACGCCAGCGAGGCGGCCGACCGGATGATGTACGTCGACGTCATGTCCCGGCTGCCCGGCCAGTCGCTCATGATCGCCGATCGGGCCACGATGGCGTACAGCCTGGAGGCGCGGTCACCGTACCTCGACCCCCGGCTGGCGGAGTTCATGGCCCGGGTGCCGGTGCGGCTCAAGGTGCGCGGGCCGGGCAAGCTCCGCTACCTGGAGCGGCGGCTGGCGGAGAAGTACCTCCCGCGGGAGGTACTGGAGCGGAAAAAGCAGGGCTTTGCCTCCCCGCTCATGTACATCATGGAGAACGAAGTCCGGTCGCTGGCGCCGACCCTGCTGCTGCAGAGCGAGCTGGTGCGCGACGGGTACCTGGAGGGCACCACCGTCCGGCGACTGGTCGACGAGCACCTGGCCCATCGCCGCGACCACGGGAACCGGATCTGGCTGCTGCTCAGCGCCGAGGTGTGGTACCGGCGGTACATCGGTGGGCGCTCGACCGGGGATCTCGAGGCCGAGCTCGCCGAGCGGCCTCCGGTGCTGGACCGCGCCGGCTGAGCCCGCGCGGGGCGAGGGTCCTGCAATTGGGGCCAGAGTCGCTCAGCGACGGCGCTCATCCATGCTGAAAGGGCCGGCGCCGTTCCCGACGAGGAACAGCCACACCAGCATGTAGAGTAGCGGCAGCTCGCCGCGATTCTGGATGGGAAACCCGCCCTGCGGAAAGTGGACCTGGAAGAAGGCCACCAGCATCTCGAGGGCCAGCACGAGCGCCACCGGCCGCGTGAGCAGCCCGAGCACGATCAAGAGCCCACCGAAGGTCTCCAACACACCCGCCAGCCCGAACTGCGAGAGCAGCTGCACGGTCCCTCCGTTGGGCCCCATGCCGCCGAACAGGCCGAACAGCTTCTGCAGCCCATGCTCCATGTAGAGCAGACCCGCCCCGATGCGCAGGGTGGCGTGGGTGTAGGGACCGAGCATCATGGGGCGGGCGGAGCTCAAGGCGGTGGACATCGAGCGGGTCTCTCCGGGTCGGAAGGTCAGCGGCGTGGGTGAGATTCGAACTCACGAAGGAGTTTCCCCCTTGGCGGTTTTCAAGACCGCTGCCTTCAACCGCTCGGCCACCACGCCCGAAAGTCAAAGGTCACCTGACCCGGTGAGCTACACAACCCGTTCGGTGTGGACCCGACTGGATCGGACCCGGATGTAGGCTCGCCTGAATTCCGTCGACCGTGCTTGAGTCATCGTTCCACGGCACGCTAGACCCGGAACGCCGGGATCCAGCCCCAGCCCCACTCCAGCACCACCCGCCAGACTACGAAGACCCAGAAGCCGAGCGCGGAAATCGGGAGCTCGAAGGCAAACGCCGCGTCCGTCGCATCGCGCGCGGCGGCACCGGCCATTTTGCGGCCGCCGAACAGCACCGGGGCCGTGGCGAGATACCAGCCGACCATCCAGAGCGGCCACGCGGGCGCCCACGGCCGATCCATCAGGAACCCATCGACGAACCGGACCACCAGCGCGGCGAACGCGAGCAACAGGTAGGACTCCACCAGGAAGGACAGGAGGGTACCGGCCGTGATCAGCCCCCGCCGGTGGTAGCGGGTACCCAGGATGCTCAGCGCCGACCCGGGCGCCCCGGCGAACGCCAGGACGACCGTGTAGAGCACCGCGGCGAAGGTGCCGACGATGCCAAGCAGGCCCGCCACGCCGAGGCTGGTGAGCATGGGCGCCGATGTTACGGCCCGCTTCCGGGCTCGTCAATGCCCGATCCGCTCAACCCGGCCCGGCAACCCGCAACGTGCGGAAGTCGGGCAAAATGAAGAACCCCGGGACAACTCCCGGGGCTCGCTCTGACCCGCCGGTCCGACCATCCGCCCGTCTGTCCGTCCTAGAACAGTGCCCTCCCCGAGAGCTCCTGATTCACTTCCCGTGCAATCGAGTCCGCCTTCTGGGCGCGCGCCGTGTCCGCTTTCGCCTCGTAGGTGCGGGCGACCCCGCCGTATACCACCGAGTAGAGCTGCAGGATCGAGCCCGAAGGCGGGTCCACCCACCCGAACGGCCGATTCCGGGTGGCGGTGCGCCAATGGTAGGCGTCCCACAGCAAGGTGGACGTCCGCGGCAGGTCGAGGTAGCCCAGCCCCTGGCTCAGGACAATCGAGTCGTTGGGCTGCACCACCGTCGGCATGAGCTTGCGGACAAAGCCCTGGGACACGAGGTACGGGCTCAGACCCAGGGTCTGATCGGGATACCCGCCGTCGCTCCAGCTGAAATAGATCGGGCGGGAGCCCATGTTGTCCCGGATCAGGAAGATCGTCGCCAGGTCCTGGCGCAGCAGCACGTCCTGGCCGAACCGGATCTGGATGCTGTCGAGGGTGAGCCCACCCTTCGACGGCACCTGCATGGCCTCAGGAAGGCTGTCCACCTCCGACATCTTGAGCCGCAGCGCCGGCTCCGTCGGCCGCGGGGGCACGGGCACCCGGCGCCAGATGGAGTCCGCTCTGGCGGGGTCGAACGCCGGCGTCTGTCGCCGCGCGAGCTGGCGGAGGTGCCAGTCGGTGTTCATCAAGGACAGGTTGGCCAGCGTGACGTCGGGGCGGATCCCCTCGACCTCCTGCGCGTACCACAGCGGGAAGGTGTCGTTGTCGCCCGCGGTGATGAGCACGCCGTAGGGCTCGACGCTGTTCAGCATGTCGTACGCGAAGTCGCGCGCCATCGTCTCGTGGGCTCGGCTGGCCGTGGCGTGATTCCCGATCAGGGGGACCAGCGGGAGCAGCAGGACCGCGCTGGCCGCAGCCCATCGGGCGGTCTCGGTGCCCCGGTCGCGCAGGCCATCCACGATGCCTTGCATCGCCGCGCCCAGTCCGCAGGCCACGAAGGCGCCGAACACCGCGAACGAACCCACGAAGAAGTAGTCACGCTCGCGCACCTCGCGCGGCAGATTGGCCTGATCCAGGTACTGCGAGAAGCCGTACTTGAAGTTCATGTAGAAGACGAGGCCCACCGACAGCGTGCCCAGCAGGGCGACGCCGGCAATGCCCGCCCGCCGATCCGATTTCCACAGCCCGACCAGCCCGAACAGGCCCAGGCCGGTGAAGACCGCGGTGGCCAGGGCGGAGAGCCGGCCCCAGTCGCGGGCGAACTGCCAGGTGTAGTACTGCCAGAAGTTGGCCAGCTGGCCCACGAAGCTGGCCTGCCGGTCGGTGAGCGGCGGCTTCCCATACTGGACCCGGTTGAGCACGTCCTTCAGCGCCTGGCTGAAGAACCCGATCGGCTCGCCCTCGTTGATCGGCGGGTACTGGGCCGCGCGCATCGGCAGCCAGATGTAGTTGAGCGAGACCCCGACCAGCGCGGCCACCAGGATGCCCACCAGAACCGGCGGACGGGTGATCACCCGCCAATCGGTCCAGAGCACGTACACCACCAGCGCCGGCACGGCGAGCAGGCCCATGAGGTGGTTGGTGGACGAGAGCGCCAGCACGTAGGCGATGAGCACCAGCCAGCGATCCCGATGGGGCCCCGGCTCGTCGTCGCCCCAGCGCACCACCAGCCACATGACCAGCGCGATCGACAGCAGGGAGACGGTGTAGACCTTCTCGTTCACCGTGCTCTGGTTCCACACGGTCCACGAGGTGGCGCCGACCAGCACCCCCCCGAACGCCGCGGCATAGCGGGCCCAGCGCACCTGGACGATGCCCCGGAGCCAGCGCTCGGCCACCAGGAACCAGAAGCCGGCCGCCGCCGCGCTGGTGAAGGCGGCGAACAGGTTGATCCGCTCGGCATACGACGCCGCGATCGGCAGCAGGCCGAAGGTGTGCGCGAGGATGACGAAGAGCGGGTTGCCCGGCGGATGCGGAATGCCCAATACCTTGGCCGCCGCGATGTACTCCGAGGTGTCCCAGAACGCCGTCGTGGGCGAAAGGGTGAGCAGGTAGATCACCATCACCACGGCGAACGTGGCCACCGCCCAGCGGTACGGCGGGCGCTCCTGCGAGGTCTCGGTCATAGACTCTGGGTTAGTGTCTGAACTGGCGGCGGCCGGTGACCACCATGGCCAGGCCATGGCGATTGGCCGCTTCGACGACTTCCGGATCCCGCACCGACCCGCCGGGCTGAATGATGGCGGTGATCCCGGCGCCGGCGGCGAGCTCGATATTGTCGGCGAAGGGGAAGAACCCATCCGAGGCGAGCACGGTCCCGGCCGGATCGTGGCCGGCCTGGCGCGCCTTGTGGATCGAGAGAAACACGCTGTCCACCCGGCTCATCTGGCCGGCGCCGATGCCGACGGCCGCCTCATCGCGCGCCAGCAGGATGGCGTTCGACTTGACCGACGCCACCGCGGCCCAGGCGAAGCGCAGGTCGTTCCACTCGCGCTCGGTCGGCTGGCGGTCGGGCGCGCCCGCCCACTCCTGGTCGGAGGGATCGAACTGGAACAGGTCCTGGACCAGGAACCCGCCCCGTACGCGCTTGAAGTCGAGCGAGCCGGTGCCCCGGCTCACCGGCAGCTCCACCACCCTGAGCGCCTTCTTGGTGGTGAGCACCTCCATGGCCTCGTCGTGGAACGACGGCGCCACCACGACCTCGACGAACAAGTCGCTCATGGCCTGGGCCGTGGCGCGGTCCACGACCGTGTTGAACGCGATGACCGAGCCGAAGGCCGACACCGGGTCGGTGGCGCGCGCCTTCCGGAACGCATCGACGGCGGAGCCGGCCACGGCGATACCGCACGGGGTGGTGTGCTTGATGACGGCGCAGGCCGGACGGTTGCTCCAGCAGGCCACCGCCGACATCGCCCCGTCGATGTCGAGCAGGTTGTTGAACGAGAGCTCCTTGCCGTGCCGCTGGGTGAGGTCGCGCATGCCGCGCGGCTCCTCGGTCACGTAGAGCGCGGCGCGCTGGCCGGGGTTTTCGCCATAGCGAAGCGGCTGCGTCCGCTCCATGGAGACACCCAGCCGGCGCGGGAGCCCCTCCTCGTGCGGGGTCAGGTAGCCGGCGATCGCCGCGTCGTAGTCGGCCGTGTGGGCAAAGACCTTGGCCGCGAACTCCCGGCGCACCGCCGGGGTGAGCCCATTGTGTCGCAGCAGCTCGAGCACGTTGGGATAGTCGGTGGGGTCCACCACCGGCAGCACGAACTCGTGGTTCTTGGCCGCCGAGCGGAGCATCGACGGACCGCCGATGTCGATATTCTCCACCGCGTCTTCGAACGAGACGCCGGGCCGGCTGATGGTCATCTGGAACGGGTACAGATTGACGGCCACCAGATCGATGGGCACGATCCCCCGCTCCTGAAGCGCCGTCATGTGGGCGGGCATGTCGCGCCGGCCCAGCAGCGCACCGTGCACGGCCGGGTGCAGCGTCTTGACCCGGCCGTCGAGCAGCTCGGGGAACCCGGTGACCTCGTCCACCGTGGTGACCGCGATGCCCGCCGAGCGGAGCGCCGTCGCGGTGCCGCCGGTGGACACGATCTCCCAGCCAAGCTGGGTGAGGCCTTGCGCGAACGCAACGATGCCTCGCTTGTCGCTGACGGAGATCAGCGCGCGGGGCACGGCGAGCCAATCACGACGAGAACTCCACGATTTCGGGGAGCGGAACGGGGTGCCCGGCCGCCGCCGCGGCGAGTACGACCGCCGGCAGCAGTCGGTGCTCGACGGCCAGCACCCGGGCCGCGAGCGCGTCGACAGTGTCGCCGGGGAGCACCGGCACCCGACCCTGCCCCAGGATGCGCCCGCGATCGTAGACCTCATCCACCAGGTGCACCGTAGCGCCGCTCTCGCGCGCGCCGCTCGCCAGCACGGCCTGGTGCACGTGGTAACCGTACATGCCCCGCCCGCCGAACGCGGGGAGCAGGGCAGGGTGCACGTTGATGATGCGATCGCGGTAGTGGCTGATGACGGGGGCGGGGACGAGTTTGAGGTACCCGGCCAGAACCAGCAAGTCTACCCGGTAATGCGCCAGGCGGTCGAGCCACTCCCGGGCATCGGCAGGATGGGACAGCACTTCGGCCGGGATGCCATGCTCCCGCGCCCGATCCAGCGCGGCCGCATCGGGCCGATTGCTGACCACCAGCACCACGCGCGCCGGGGCATCGGCTTCCAGCGCACGCAGCAGCGCCTCGAGGTTGCTGCCGCGTCCTGAGACGGCCACGGCCACGCGCATGGTCATGGCCGGGGAAAGTAATCCCAGGCCGGTCACAGCGAAATGCGGACTGGCGAGCGCGGCGCTAGCCCGCATCGGCGAGAATGACGTGGACCGCGGCGTCCAAGCTTGGCACCACCGGCCACGGGTGCACGGCCGCGGCTGCTGCCTCTTCGGCTCGGTCGGCCGCGAGGACGAGCACGCCTCGACCACCCAGCGGGCCGGCGGCCGCAATGTCCCGGAGCCGGTCGCCGACCCACCAGCTCCGGCCCAGGTCCAGCCCCAGCTCTTCGGCGGCTCGGCGGTAGAGCAGCGAGCCCGGCTTGCGGCACTCGCAGGGGCCGGAAATTTCCGGCAGATGCGGGCAGTGATACTGTGCCGCCAGGGGGGCGCCGGCGGCCGCCAGCAGCTGCTCCAGCCGGCGCGCAGTGGCCTCGTAATCCTTTTCCGTCAGCAGGCCACGCGCTATGCCCGATTGATTGGTAACCACCACCACCGGCCACCCGGCGCGATCGAGACGGCGAACGGCATCGGCCGCGCCAGGAAGCAGCTGAACCAGGTCGGGATCGCGAAGGTAGTGGCGGTCCTCGATCAGCGTGCCGTCCCGGTCGAGAAAGACCGCCGGCCGCCGGCTCACTCCTGGAGCGCGTGGGCGAGCGCTCGGCCGATGATCGCGCCGGCGTCGTCGGGTAGGGTGCGGGGGTCGAGCAGCACGCGACCGTTGGCCACCCGCGTCACGATGCCGGGGTCGCCCAGCCGAAGGCGGAGCGCCAGGCCGTCGGCGCCAAGGGGTCCGGGATCGAGGCTCACCAGCGTGGTGGGAAGCACGGCGCCGGGGAAGGAGCCGCCGCCCACCGCCGACTCGCCCGGCTCGAGCCTGGGCGCGAGCTCTCCCGGACACTCAGCCGCCAGGCGCGCGGCACGGGCGGTCAGCTCGCCCGGTTCGAGCGTGAGCATGCGCAGCACGGGGATCTCGCGTACCGCGTTCTGACTCTCCTCGTAGAGAGCCAGCGTGGCTTCCATGGCCGCCAGCGTCAGCTTGTCGGCCCGCATGGCACGAGCGAACGGATTCTCGCGGCAGCGCGACACGGTGGCGCGGCTTCCCACCAGGCATCCGGCCTGCGGGCCGCCCAGCAGCTTGTCACCGCTGAAGATCACGACATCGGCGCCGGCGCCAAGCGCGTCGGCCACCCGCGGCTCCGACGTGAGGCCCCAGGGGGAGAGGTCGGCGAGCAGGCCGCTGCCGACGTCGAACAGATACGGAACGCCGGCTTCGCGGGCGAGCGCGGCCAGCCCCGCCGGCTCGGGCGACGCCACGAACCCGCGCTGCTCGAAGTTCGAGCGATGCACCGTGAGGATCGCACCGGTTTCCGGTCCCGCTGCGCGCCGATAGTCGTCGAGATGGGTGCGGTTGGTCGTGCCGACCTCCCGGAGTCGAGCGCCGCTCCGGGCCATGATGTCGGGGATGCGGAACGAGCCGCCGATCTCGATCAGCTCGCCCCGAGAGATGAGAACGTCGCGTCCGGCGGCCAGCGCGTTGAGGGCCAGCACCAGCGCCCCGGCGGCGTTATTCACCAGCAACGCGTCTTCCGCACCGGTGACTCGGCGCAGCAGCTCGCGACAATGATCCGTGCGGCTCCCCCGTGTGCCGGTGTCGAGGTCGAGCTCGAGGTTGCTGTAGCCGCCCGCGACGCCGGCGACGGCCCGGATGGCATCCGCGGCCAGCGGCGCGCGGCCGAGGTTGGTGTGCAGCACCACGCCGGTGGCGTTGAGCACGGGCCTGAGTCCGGCCCGCCGGCGCTCGCTCAGCCGCTCGCGAATCTCCACCGCCCAGTCCTCGGGAGGACCAGCGCGGCGGGTGCGCGCCGCGGCGATGGTCTCCCGGATGGCAGCGACCACCGCTGAGCGCGGCGCCGTGCTGAGCAGCGCCTCGACCCCGGGGTCGCGCAACAAGCGATCCACCGAAGGCAGCTCTCGGCGTCGATCGGTCACGGGGCGGGCTTCACTGGGCGGCCGGTGGAATCGGCCGGAGCCTTGGCGGGCGATTTACCCGGCGGGAGCTTGCGTCTCGTGGTGTCCGCGGGCGTCCGCCTCGGGCCCTTGGCCCGGGCGCTGTCGGCCTTGGCGCGGGTGCTGTCGCCTGGCGACGGCTTGGGCACGGTGACCCCGCCGCGCACGTCGCCCGTGGTTCCGGTGGTGTTGCGCACGCCCTTGATCTCCACCTCGTACCGCCCGCCCGGGGTCCACGGACGCGCCACGCGGACGACCAGTTTGTCGGTCAGGGGCGGCCGGCTGGTCAGCACCTGCGGCTGGAGCTTCGGCTGCGCCCCTCGGCCTCGCGCGCCCGGGGCGGGCGTCGGGACCTCGGGCAC
>DASSMN010000623.1:0-3946 GCA_035688885.1 Gemmatimonadales bacterium | reverse complement strand
CCCGCGCGATCCCCGATCCGCGATCTTCAGTGCGCCCATACCGGCTCTTCCGCACCCTCCACGTGTGTCACCTGGGTGAGCCCGCCCCCAGTCGAGGCGTTCATGCTCCAGACCTGATACTTGCCCGACCGGTCGCTGAGGAACGCGAGCTTGGTCCCGTCCGGCGACCAGCTCACATGCTTGTCCTGAGCCGCGTTGTAGGTGAGGCGCTTGCTGACCTTGGTCGCGAGATCGAGGACGAAGATCTCCGGGTTGTTGCTGGTCACCAGCCGGGTGTACGCCAGTCGCTTGCCGTCGGGGGAGAGGACCGCGTCCTCGATGGACCAGTAGCTCTTGAGGAGGACCACGTCGTTGCCGCCGGGGACGAGACGGTGCACCTCGGTCCCGAGGTTGCCGAGATAGATGATCGACGTCCCAGTCGGGTCCCACGATGCCTGGCGGCCATAGATGCGCAGTACCCCCTTCGGTGCGGCGTACTGAACGGTGTCGGTGCCGAGCTTCAGGATCGCGAGCCATATGTCGTCGCCGCTGTTCGACAGTCGGATCGTGGCCACCATGCGCTTGCCGTCGGGGGACCAGGAGGGCTCGAACGTTTCGTAAAATGGCAGCCCCTTCCGGGCCCAGCGCTTGTTGCTGCCGTCGGCATTCATCAGAAAGATGTCGCCGTGCTCGACGTTGTAGTCGCCCAGCCGGGTCCGGACCATGGCGAGCTGCTTGTGGTCCCAGGACCAGCTCGGCTCCCACTCGGAGCCGGACCAGCTGGTGAGCCGGGTCAGACCGCCCCCGCCGGGATTGATCGTGTAGAGGTCGCTCTCCTCGTTCACGTAGGACAGGAAGGCGATCCGGCTGTTGACCGGGGTCATCAGGGCCGAGGGCGCGAGCTCGGTCGGCGCTCCCGGAGCATCGGCGTCGCTGGCCGGAGCGGTGGGCTGGTCGCAGGCGTGGACCAGGAGTGCGAGGACGCCAAGGGCGAAAATCCGGGCCAGCCGGGCGCGGAGGCGCCGAAACGCTGGGAATCGGCAGAGCGGGCAATACATCGTGGGCTCCCTGGGACCCAGGGGTCCCGTGTTGGGTTCGCGGGTCGCATGTGATCGACGGAGCCAGTCTACGACCGGCGATCACGGGCGAATCACCCGGCTATCACGAGGGGGCCGAACGCGCGCGCTGGGAAGGGCTTGGGGGATGGTGCGCGAAGGGGCTTGGTGCGACACGGGGCAGCGCACCGGGGGCCTTCCACCCGCCTGCGGCGGGTACCCGGCGCCGGGGCATCGGTACTTGCTGCTCTCGCGGGGCGGGGGGACCGGGTCCGGTGGCAAGTACCGAGTCGCCCACCCGGCGGGCGCGTGGCCCCCGGTGCGCCGCCCCCGAGCATCTCCGCTCGCGCGCCCCTCGTGAGCCGGGGATCGCGCGCGGGTGGGGCGTGCGCGCGCACGCCCCCATTCGCTTCGCTCCTATAGTGACTCCCGGAATTACTTCGTGGGGTCATCCTCCGGATTGACGTACGTCAGCTGAAACGGCCCGATCGCATGCACCTGCACCACCGTCTCACCCCGCGCCATCGCGAAGTGGTTCGCGTTCGCCGGCGCGGTGATGAAGTCCCCCCGCCTGAGCGGGGGCAATAACGCCTTCTCCGAGAACACATCGCCCAGTCCCACCAGGAAGGTTCCACTCATCACCGTTACGTGTTCGTCGGTGGGGTGAAAGTGCGCCGGCAGGACGTAGCCGTTGGGGAAGCGGAGCCGCACCGTGAAGATGGCCCCCGCCGCCGACGGGTCTCCCTGCACCACCGCCATCTGGGCCCCGGCGGGGAAGATCGGTGGTGCCGGCTGCCAGTCGAGCCCGTCGCCGTGCTTCACCGCGTGCTGGTGACCGGCCGGGGCCGCCGATTGCGCAGAGTGAGGTGGGGTCTGTGCGCCGAGCTCAGGGGCCCCGGAGTCGGAACAGGCCATCACAACGAGCGCCGCCGCCATCAGGGCCAACTGGGATCCAGGATGCCTTGCCATGCCATGCCCTACATTCATCGCCATTCTCCGTTGTTGAGACGCATTCGGGGTCGGCCGCCGGGTTGCGAGCCCGGCGGGCGGGCGGACCCTTGAGGGGTGCACCGGCCGAGAGTCTAGGGCGGCCCGATCGTCCAACTATCGTTTTCGACCGAAGCGCCCGCCCACCGTTCCATCTCCGCCTCCTCGGGCCGACCTCGCTGTGCGGCCCGGAGGGACCGGTCGCCGGGCGCGCGGCCCAGCAGCGGCGGACCGCCCTCCTGGCCTTCCTCGGCTGCGCTCCCGATCAGACCGCGAGCCGCGACCGGCTGTTGGGCCTGCTCTGGCCCGAGAATGACGAGAACACCGCCCGCCACCTGCTCGCCGATTCGGTCTACCTGCTGCGCCGGGCCCTGGGCCACGACGCCATCCTCACCACCGGCGCGGAGATTCGTCTGGCGCCGGACCAGGTTGCGGTGGACGTGGCGGCGTTCCGCGAGGCGGCCGGCAACGGATGCTGGCGCGAGGCGCTGGCGCTCTACCGCGGCGACTTCCTGGACGGGTTCCTGGTGCGGAACGCGGGGGAGTTCGACCGCTGGGCCGAGCTGGAGCGGGCGCGACTCCGGCAGGACGCGTCCGGCGCCGCCTCGGCGCTGGCCGCGGCGCTGGACCGGCAGGGGCTCGTTGCAGACGCGGTGCCCTGGGCGGAGCGCGCGCTCGAGCTCGCGCCCTACGACGAGACCGAGTTCCGCCGGCTGCTCGACCTGCTGGTGCGGACCGGCAACCGGTCTCGCGCAGAGGCCGGCGCGCGCGGGTTCGTCGAGCGGCTCCAGGCCGACCTCGGCGTGCCGCCGTCGGCCGAGACCATGGGGGCGATGGCGGACGCCCGCGCGCTGCCGGCCGGGGAGCCGATCGTGGTCGTGACCCCGGCGGCCAACGGCCGCCGGACGCCGGACCTCGACACCCGGAACCTCACCCTGCACGGACGCTACCTCTGGCGTCGCCGGAACCGTTCCGCGGTGGAGCGGGCCATCGCGTACTTCACCCGTGCCACCGAGCGGGACCCTGGCTCAGCGGAGGCGTGGGCCGGACTCTCCGATGCCTGGTGCGTGCTGGGGTGCCGGGGCAACATGTCGACGGACGCTGCCGCCGACCGTGCCGCGCCGTGCGCCGAGCGGGCGCTGGCGCTGGATCCGTCGCTCTCCGCCGCCCACACGTCGGCCGGTGGACTGGGCATGGTGCGGCGGGACTGGGCTCGCGCCGAGTCCGCACTCCGGACGGCCACCGCGCTCGACCCGGGCAATGCGATGGCGCATCACTGGCTGGCGAACATCCTGCTGGTCGGCTACGGCCGCCGAGACGAGGCGTTCCGGGAGCAGGTCATCGCCGCCCGGCTCGACCCGCTCTCACCGGTGCTGCTGGGAACGCTCGGCTGGCACCGCTACCTCCGCGGCGAGCTAGCCCTGTCTCGGGCGGAATACGAGCGCGCGGTGGATCTCGACACCGACTTCGACGAGGGCCACGCCGGCCTGATCCGCGCGGCGGCCCGGCTGGACGACGCAGCGGGTGCGGAGGCGGCGCTCGCCGCGGGCCTGGCACGGCGGGACGATCTCCGGGGAGAGCTGCTGGCTGAAGGCGCCTCGGCGCTGGCGCTGCTGGGCGAGCGGGACCGAGCCCGGGAGCGGGCGGAGGAGGCCGAGCGGCTCGGCGCGCTGCCGATCACCCTGGCAATGGCCTGGGCCGGCATCGGCGACGCGGAGCGCGCCTTCGGCTGGCTCGAACAGGAGTCGTTCCAGATGTACTGGTCGCCGCACGCGGTCTGGTGGGACCCGAGGCTCGACGGGATCAGGGGGGACGACCGGTTCGCCGACGTGGTGCGACGGGTGAAGGAGGCGTGGCGGGCGGAGTGGGCCTGAGTCGGGGCGCGCGGTTGGGGTTGGATGCGGCACGGGGCGGCGCGCCGGGGG
>DASSMN010000219.1:0-3578 GCA_035688885.1 Gemmatimonadales bacterium | reverse complement strand
GTTCACCACCTCGAGCGGGTGCGGCTCGAACGTCACCAGCACGCTGGCCCGTCCCGCGGCCCGGGCCCGTCGCGCGATCTCGCGCAGCACGGCCTGATGACCGAGATGGACCCCGTCGAACGAGCCGACGGTGACCGTGCTCCCCCGTGGGAGCGGCGGCAGCTTGCTCGTCACGCGGAGCCCAGCACCACGGCCGGGCGGAGCCACCCATTCGCGCCCTGGGCCACGGCCACCACCTCGCCGGCGTGGAGCAGCGCCACGTGACCCTCGGGCCCATCCACCGCCGGCACCGGCCGGCCGTGACTTACGGCCTCGCGCGCCAGCTCGTCGAGCTCGACCTCCGGCAGGTGCCGCAGCACCGCCCGAACGGGCAGCAGTGCCGCCGGCGTGAGCCGGTCGAGGGGGACCGCGTCGGCCACGCTCAGGGTGCCGATCGCCTCGCGCCGGAGCACCGTGAGGTGGGCGCCCACCCCGAGACGCTGCCCCAGGTCGCGCGCGATGGCTCGCACGTAGGTGCCGGGGCTCACGGTGACCCGAAAGGTGACTGCGGGTGCCGACCAGTCGACCAGCCCCATCCGGTGGACCGTCACCTCGACCTCGGCCGGATCCGCCGCCCGCCCTCGGCGCGCCAGCCGGTAGCTCCGCTCGCCATCCACGTGCTTGGCCGAGTACCGGGGCGGGCGCTGGGTCTGGCGACCAGCGAAGCCGGCCAGCGCGCTTCCGAGGGCTGCCGCATCGAGGTGCCCGACCTCGACCGCCGGACCGACCGCGTCCCCCGTGAGATCGTCCGTCTCGGTGGCCATCCCCAGCCGCGCCGTGGCCAGATACTGCTTGGACTCGGCCTCGACGAAGCGCGCCAGACGGGTGGCGCGACCGACCAGCACGACCAGGAGACCAGTGGCGAACGGATCCAGCGTTCCGGTATGGCCCGCGGATCGGGTCCCCAGCACCCGCCGCACCCGCTGCACCACGTCGTGCGAGGTGAGCCCCGCCGGCTTGTCCACCAGCACAGCGCCGATCAGCTGGGCTCCTCCCGCTTGAGTCCTTCGAGCAGCTCGTTGATCCGAGCCGCGTGGGCCAGCCCCAGGTCCAGCTCGAAGTGCAGCTCGGGCACCGTGCGGGTGGCGAGCGCCCGTGCGGCGCGGCTCCGGAGAAAGCCGGCGGCGCTCCGGAGGCCTTCGAGGGCCCGCTCGCGGTCGGCCTCCTCGCCCGGGACGCTCACCATCACGCGCGCGTGCGAGAGGTCGGGGGTCACCAGCACGCCGGTGATGGTCACGAAGCCGACCCGGGGATCGCGGACCTCGCGCGCCAGCCCCTCGGTGATGACCTGGCGCAGCGTCTCGGCCACCTGCTCGGGGCGGCGCCGGGACGACCTCATCGCCACACCGTCATCGTATCCATGATCCGTATCCCATCGGTGGCCTCGACGGCGCGATCCGCGGCCCGCAGGGTCTCCTCCACCACCGGGCGCGCCGTGCCTACCGCCGCGCAGGCGATCTCCGCCCGCTGCCACAGATCCTGGTGGCCGGTTTCGGCCACCGAGACGTTGAGCCGCTGCCGGAGCGCCGCGGTGAGCGGCTTCAGGGTGCCCCGCTTTTCCTTGAGCGAGTGGCACCCCGGCAGGTGCAGCTCCCAGACCTGAATCCCGATCACCACAGGAGGTCGCCCGTCGCCGCCGAGCTCAGGCCCTCGACCCCGCGCCTTCGGCCGCGGGCTGGAGCGTGCGCTTGACCTCTTCCATCCGGAACGACTCGATCCGGTCGCCAACCTTGAGGTCGTTGAAGTTCTCGATGCCGATACCGCACTCGAGTCCCTCGCGCACCTCGCGGACGTCGTCCTTGAACCGCTTGAGGCTGGCCAGCGTGCCGGTATAGACCGTAGTGCCGTCGCGCGTGATCCGGGCCTTGGCGGTCCGCTGGATGGTGCCGCTCCGCACGATGCAGCCCGCGATGGTGCCCACCTTGCTGACCTTGAACAGCTGCAGCACCTCGGCCTCGCCCAGCACGATTTCTCTCTCCTCGGGCTTGAGCAGGCCTTCGAGCGCGTTCCGGACGTCCTCGACCGCCTCGTAGATGATGCGGTAGGTGCGGACGTCCACCTGCTCCCGCTCGGCCGCCGCGCGCGCGTTCGAGTCGGGCCGCACGTGGAAGCCCAGGATGATGGCGCCCGACGCCTTGGCCAGCAGGACATCGCTCTCGCTGATGGCGCCGACGCCCCGGTGCACCACGTCCACCCGGACCTCGCTGGTGCTGAGCTGGGCCAGCGCGTCGGCCAGGGCTTCGGCGGGGCCGCCCTGGTCGGCCTTGATGATGATCCGGAGCGCGGCCACGCCGCCTTCCTTGAGCGCGCGGCTGAAGTCTTCGAGGCTGGTGCCCTTCTGGCTCCGGCGGTTCTGCGCTTCGCGCTCGAGCCGCTGCCGCTTCTGCGCGATCTCGCGCGCCTCGTTGGCGTCGGTGACCACCGCGAAGGTGTCACCCGCCGCGGGCACGCCCTCGAAGCCCAGGATCTGGACCGGAATCGAGGGGCCGGCCTCCTTCACCGTCTTGCCGCGCTCGTCGTACAGCGCGCGGACGCGGCCGGAGAACTTGCCGCAGATGAAGTTGTCGCTGCCGCGGAGCGTGCCCTTCTGGACCAGGATGGTGGCCAGCGGGCCCTTGCCCGGGTCGAGCGTCGCCTCGAGAACGGTGCCGTGCCCCTTGCCGTCGGGATTGGCCTTGAGGTCGAGGATCTCGGCCTGGAGCAGGATCTGCTCGAGCAGGCTGTCGATGCCGGTGCCCTTCTTGGCGGAGATCTCCGCCGAGAGCACCTTGCCGCCGAACTCCTCGAGCACGACGCTGTGCTGCAGCAGGTCCTGCTTGACCTTCTGCACGTTGGCCGTGGGGAGGTCGATCTTGTTGATCGCGACGATGATCGGCACGCCGGCGTTCTTGGCGTGGCTGATCGCCTCGACGGTCTGCGGCATGACCTGGTCGTCGGCCGCGACCACCAGCACGACGATGTCGGTCACCTGCGCGCCGCGGGCGCGCATGGCGGTGAAGGCCTGGTGGCCGGGGGTGTCGAGGAAGGTGATCGCGCGGTCGCCCGGCAGGGTCACGTGGTACGCGCCGATGTGCTGGGTGATGCCGCCCGCCTCGCCCGCCACCACGTTGGCTTTGCGGATGTGGTCCAGCAGCGAGGTCTTGCCGTGGTCGACGTGGCCCATGATCGTGACCACGGGCGGCCGCGGCGCCAGCTGCTCGGGCGACTCCTCGGTCGTCTCGGCTTCGAGCGCGGCCGCATACTCGTCCTCCCGCACCGCCTCGAACCCGAACGCCGACGCGATCAGCTCGATCTGGTCGAAGTCGAGCCGCTGGTTGACCGTCACCATGAGGCCCAGCTCCTTGAACGCGAACTGGACGATCTGGGTGGCGGGCACCTTCATGGCGGTCGCGAGCTCCGACACCGACACGAACTCGACGTCGAAGCCGAACTCGTCGGCCACGGTGACGATCGAGTCCTTGTCGAGCCGCTTGTTCATGGTCGCCATGAGGCCGAGCCGCATGCAGACCGCGATGACCTCCTGGGGCTTGACCTCCATC
>DASSMN010000528.1:0-3989 GCA_035688885.1 Gemmatimonadales bacterium | reverse complement strand
CATCTTCCGCCTGCGCGGCTCCGCTCGCCTCACCCCGTTGATGCCTGCGCTCCAACCGCCCGATGCGCTCCGCGTAGAAGCTGCCGACCCGATCGGCCACCGCCGCGGGCGATCCCGTCTCCTCGGCGAGGTCCTCGAGTCGCTCTAGCGCGGCGCGTGCCATGCGGCGCTCGGCGGCTATTTCCTGATCCTCTGCCCGCCCAGCCACCACGGCAACGCCGAGACGGCGGATGAGCGCTGGCAACGTCAGGCCCTGGCCGATCAATGTCACCAGAATCACGGCGAACGTGATGAAGATGATGAGGTCCCGACCGGGAAAGGGCTGACCCAGGGCGGTGCCTCGGGGCAGTGAGAGGGCCACCGCAAGCGAGATTACCCCACGCATTCCAGCCCAGCTCAGTACGGCGAGGATCTGCGGGGTCGGCTTGGGGACCACCGCGTGCTCCAGAACCAAACCCCGTACGCTGTGCGATAGCCACGCCGTGGTGAACACCCAGAGCGGTCGGACGCCGATCACCGTGAGGCACACGGCAGCCGTGATGCTGACAGCGCGGGCCGGATGGCTCAGGAGGCCTTCGGCGGACACACGGAGCTGCAGGCCGACGAGGATGAATGACAGGCCGGTGAGCACGAAGTCGATCATCTCCCAGAGCACTCGACCCTGCAGCCGGCTGGTCGAGGAGGCGAGGACGACGTTGAAGCGGCTGAGATAGAGTGCGAGCGCAACGACGGCGAGGACCCCCGAGGCGTGGACGGCTTGCGCGGAGAGGAACGCACAGAACGGGAGGAGCAAGGTGACGGTGTTTTCCACGGCCGGGTCGCCGGCAAGGTCCAGCGTCTGCCGGCCGATCCAGCCGACCGCCAGGCCGACCGCCACGGACGCGGCCGGGGCGTACAGGACCTGGAGCGCCGTGGGCGCCACCGCGAAGGTCGCGCCCGCCACGGCGGCGGCGCTCGCAACCTGAAACGCAACCAGCGCGGTCGCATCGTTGACCAGTCCTTCGCCGCCGAGAATGGCCACCAGCCGCCGCGGCAGGTGGAGGGTGTCGGCGATGGCCTTGGCAGCGACCGTGTCGGGCGGGGCGACGATGGCCCCCAGCGTAAAGGCGGCCCCCCAGGTGAGCTCGGTAGCCAACGCGTGCGCGACGACCGCGACGGCGACCATGGTGGCCAGAACCAGTCCCACCGCGAGCACCAAAATTGGCCGGGCCTCCCGGCGCATCTCCGCCCAGGTGGTATCCTGCGCCGCCGCGAAGATGAGCGGCGGCAGGAAGACCACCAGCACGAGCGAAGGCGGCAGCGTAATCGGGGGGATGCCTGGCACCAGCGCCAGCGCCAAGCCGCCGATCGCGAACACGATGGGATCGGGGAGCCCAATGCGGCGTCCGACGGCGGCGAGGAAGGCGACCGCGGCGAGCAGGCCGATGACGAGGGCGATGTCAGGCATCGAGGCCCACGAGCGGTGGATTTCGGGGATGCAGCGACTGGGTGCCGGTTCGGCATCCCGTCGCGTGATGGTGCTGCGACGCGCTTAGCGACAGCGGCTGATCATACGCAAGAGCAGCTACAGCGTCGGCGGCGCGAGATTGCCGCAGGCCACGGTGACCGCATCGTTCGCCACGGAGGCCTGGACCACTACGAAATAGCTGCCTTCGGTCGGAGTGACGAACGGCACGGTCGCGGAGGCGGTAGCATGCCCGTCCCGGCCCACCTGGGCGACCGGGTAGGCCCCGGACGTCCCAACGATCCCGTCGTCAGCCCCGCACCGTCCACGGTGCAGCTGCCAGGGATGCTGGCCGCCAGGGGTGGCGTTCGCGAGATCCAGCGACACGATGGTATTGCCGGGTCGCGGGCCCGGCGTCATGGAGGCGGCGCCGCTCATCTGGACTGCGCCGGCAAGCTCGGCCGGACTGGCCAGGTTGGCGTGCCAGCGGGAGTTGAGATTCTCGTCCTTGGTGCTGACTTCGACCGCCTGGCTATGGCGGAAGGGATTGCAGGAGGTCAGGGCGAACGTTGAGGCCATGAGGAGGAGAAGTCGAGGGGAGCGCATGGGGGCCCTCCGGGGGCGGTCCAGCAAGAGGCGCATGAGGCCCGGCGCGACCATCTATTGACCAGGCGGTAAATAGAAGATACACTTCATTGACCAACTGGTCAATATCGCCTGAAACGAGGATACCGCCGTGCCGGGACAGAAGGCAACCGAGGCCACACGACGAGAAGAGATCCTGAGGGCGGCCCACGAGGTGGCGCTCCGGCGGGGCATCGACGGGCTCACCGTGCGGGCGGTCGCCGCGAGGGCGCGGCTCAGTCACAGCCTGGTCCTGTTTCACTTCAAACGCAAAGACCAGCTCGGTCTCGCGTTGCTCGACCGAGTCCTGGCCACGACGGTGTCGCCCGGAAACCCCGACGCGATCGGCGCCGTCCCCGACCCCCGCGAACGGCTGCTGGCGCTGTTCCGGCGGGAGATGCAACGGTTGTCGGCGGAGCCTCGGGGAGTACGGCTGCTGCTCGAGTACTGGGCGCGCGGCGCTCACAACGCGACGATCCGGAAGAAGATCCTCGCCGCTCTGGCCGGGTATCGCGCGGTATTTCGCAGTCCGGCGGAGGAGGCAATGGGGCCCCAGGCCGGTCGGAGCGGCTCCATGACTCCCGCCGGGGTGGCAGCCGCAGCGGTGAGCCTGATTCTCGGCTACTCAGTGCAGGCGATGATCGACCCCGGGCAACTGGACGGCGGCGAGTATCTCGCCTCCGTGGAAGGCTTCCTCGGACGGCCGCCTTCGGCAGCGTGACCCGTTCCTTCTTTGAAGAGGCGCCATGCTTCTCCTAACACTGGCACTCCTGGCCGGCCCGGCCGACAGCGCGGGAGTGCGCGACATCGAGGTCGCCCCCGGCGAGACGCTCCACACCACCACCGTGGGTGCGGGTCCACCGGTCGTCCTGATCCCGGGGCTCTTCGGCGCCGCGTTCGGCTACCGCGCGATCGTTCAGCCGCTCGTTGCGCGGGGGTACCGCTGCATCGTGGTCGAGCCGCTGGGCTATGCTTGGTCCTCCCACCCCAAGAAGGCCGATTACTCGTTCACCGCGCAGGCGCTCCGGGTCGGAGCGGTGGTCGACAGTCTCGGAGTCACCAGGGCGCTGTTCGTCGCCCAGTCAAGCGCGGTCTCGATCGCCCTCCGCCTCGCGGTAGCCCGCCCGGGGCTGGTGCGCGGAGTGCTGGCGATCGACGGCGGCCCCTCCGAGAGCGCCGCCACGCCCGGCATGAAGGAGGCGTTCAAGCTGGGTGGGTTCGCGGTGAAGCTCGCGCTGGACGAGTCGAAGCTCCGCCACGACGTGCGCCGCGAGATCGTCCGCAACTCGGGCGACACCACCTGGGTGACCGACGAAGTGATTCGCCAGTACACCGCCGGCCAGGCCGCCGACATGCACGGATCGATCGACGCGTTCCAGCAGATGTCGAAGGCGAAGGAGAGCGGGGCGTTGGCGGACCGCCTGTCCCAGTACGATGGGCCGGTGCGGCTGCTGGTCGGAACCGTGCCCCACCCGGCCGAGGTGTCGGACGAGCAGCAGGAGGTGCTGCGCGAAAGGCTGCCGGATTTTCGGAGCGACAGCGTGCGGGGATCGGGGCAGTATATCAACGAGGAGCAGCCGGCGGTGGTCGTGGCGGCGGTGACGGGGCTGGACGAGGCATCGCGGTAGCCCGTGCCGACCTGCGCCGACGACGGCTACCCGATGGTGCCGGTGAGAGAATCGACCACCGGCGGGATGAGGTGGGAGTGCTCCAATCGGTGGCATCCGCGCGATCCCGGACCTTGCCCCGCGTGTGGCTATGCCGGGCGCCCCGGGGACTCGGCGTTCAGCGGCAACCCGGAGGCCAGGTGCCGTCGCTGTGGCCATGAGTGGCTGCCACCCGAACCACCGCCACCGCAGGCGAGATCGAGTTCCTCAAGCGACTGAGCTTCAGGGGGAGGGCGTTAAGGAGCTGACGTTGG
>DASSMN010000598.1:0-10147 GCA_035688885.1 Gemmatimonadales bacterium | reverse complement strand
CATGTACCGGTTCATCCCCTGCACGATCGACACGACCGCGATCAGGAACGTCACCCCGATCAGCACGCCGATGAGCGAGAAGAAGCTCTTGAGCTTCTGGGTCCGGATGGTCCGGAACGCGATGCCCACCGCTTCGAGCAGGCGCATGCTAGGCCGCGGCACCCCGGGTCAGGCGGTCGCTCTCGACCCGGCCGTCCCGCAGCACCACCACCCGCTCGGCGTGGGCCGCGATGTCGGGCTCGTGGGTTACCATGATGACGGTCTGGCCGGCCGCGTGCAGGTCGGCAAAGACCTTCATGATCTCCTCGCTGGTGACGCTGTCGAGATTCCCGGTCGGCTCGTCGGCCAGGAGAATGGACGGATCGTTGACCAGCGCGCGGGCGATCGCCACCCGCTGCCGCTGGCCGCCGGAGAGCTCGTTGGGCCGGTGATCCATGCGGTGCTCGAGGCCGACCCGCGCGAGCGCGGCGGCGGCGCGCTCCCGGCGCTCGCGGCCGCCGACGCCGGCGTACACCAGGGGCAGCTCGACGTTGTGCAGCGCGGTCGCCCGGGGCAGCAGGTTGAAGGTCTGAAACACGAACCCGATCTCCTGGTTCCGCACGCGCGCCAGCTGGTCGTCCGACAGGCGAGACACCTCCTGCCCGTTGAGCCAGTACTCGCCGCCGGTCGGCGTGTCGAGGCAGCCGAGCAGGTTCATCATGGTGGACTTGCCCGAGCCCGACGGGCCCATGATCGCGACGTACTCGTTGCGCCGGATGTCGAGCGTCACGCCCCGGAGCGCCAGAATGCGCTCCTCGCCCATCTGGTACTCACGGGTCAGGTCGGTGATCCGGATGATGTCGCTCATGTCTCGGTGCTCTTTCCGGCCTTGGTGGTGTCGGCCTGCCGCACCCGGGCCCCGTCCTTGAGATCGCGGATCGCCTGGTAGGTGCCGGCCACGATGGTTTCGCCCTCGCGCAGCCCGTCGACCACCTCGAAGTACTCGTCGCCCGCGATCCCTACCTTGACCGGCCGGAAAGTCGCCTGCCCGTCGCGCACCACGAACACGCCTTCGGCTTCCTTACCCATCCGCTTGAGCTTGGTGGTGTCCACGTTCGGGTTCTCGTTGGGCACCCGCTCGTGGTCCCGCACGGTGAGCGCGATGATTGGGATGCTCAGCGCCTGCGCGCGCGTGTCGGTCACCATCCGCGCGGTGCAGCTCAGGTCGGGCCGGATGTCGCGCGGCGGGCTGTCGAGGGTTACCTCCACGTCGAAGTCCACCGCGCGATCGTTGGAGCCCGAGGCGGTCTGGGTCTGCGTCATCTTGGCGCTGTGGCTGATCTGCGTGACGCGGCCGAGGAACGTCGTATCGGGATACGCGTCGATGGTCACCTGGACCGAGTCGTTCGCGGCGAGCCGCACCACGTCGGTCTCGTCGACCTGCACCTTGGCGAGGATGACGGACAAGTCGGCGATGGTCATGAGCAGGCCGGTTTCCCGCGAGAACGTGCCGGGCACGGCCACTTCACCCTCTTCCACGGCCAGGCGCACCACTCGGCCCGAGATCGGCGAGGTGAGGCGGGTCTTGGCCAGGTTGTCGCGCGCTTCCTGAAGGCTGGCACGGGACTGCTCGAGCTGGGCCCGGGTGGCCTGCCAGGTGGCCTGCGCCACATCGTAGGACGTGCGGGCCTGCTCCGCCGCTTCGGGCGCGATCAGGTTGGGCCCCAGCTGGCTCAGCTGGCGAGCCCGGTTCCAGGCGCGCTCCGCCTGATCCAGGTTGGCTCGGGCCTGCGCCAGGGTCGCCTCGGTGGACGAGACTACGCCTTGCGCCCGCGACACGGCCGCCTGGTACTGGGCCGGATCGATCTGGATCAGGAACTGGCCCTTGGTGACCAGGTCGCCTTCCCGAACCGCCAGGCGAATGATCCGGCCGGTGATGTCGGCGCTGATGTCGACCGACGTCTTGGCCTCGATCTTCCCGCTGGCCGTCACCGCGCTCACCAGATCCCGCTTGGCCACCTTTTCCATCCGCACTTCGGTGCCGGCCGTCTTCTTCTTGTGGACCTGGTAGGCGACCCCGCCGCCCCCGGCGGCAGCCAGCGCCACGACGATCAAACCGATCTTCATCCCGCGCGAAATGTGCGTTCCTCGTTAGCGAAGGGGGCGACCGACCGCGGCCTCGAGCGCCGCAACCGCCTTGTGGTAGTCGTACACCGCGTTCACGTAGTCGCCTTCGGCGCGCTGCAC
The DNA here is from genome assembly GCA_035688885.1 of Gemmatimonadales bacterium. Taxonomy (GTDB): domain Bacteria; phylum Gemmatimonadota; class Gemmatimonadetes; order Gemmatimonadales; family GWC2-71-9; genus CAVVWJ01. The sequence goes on along the minus strand of DASSMN010000598.1, from coordinate 7,921 downwards.
CGCGTTCTGCGCGTCCGACACCTCGAGCGAGGTGCCGGCGCCGAGACGATACCGGTCCTGCGCCAGGCGAAGCTGATCGCGGGCCGCTTCCCGATTGGCGGCCTGCACCGCGATGGCCTGATACGACGTCTGGAGTCCCAGCCAGCGAGCATGCACGTCGCTCCGGACCTGGAGCCGCCGGGCGCGCTCGCTCTCGTCCGCGTCCTCCTCGGCCGCCCGGGCCTGCGCCAGGCGGAGCGAGCGACCGAACCCGGTGAAGATGGGGAGGGACAGCCGGATGCTGGCCTGAAACGGCTGTCCGGTATACTGGAAGGGGAACACGTTGTTCTGGTTGCGGATCTGCTGGACGATCGGATCCTGCAGCGCGGTGCCAGTCGAGTTGAGGCCGGCCTGCGCGAAGCAGTCCGAGGTCGGCAGCCCCACGGCGGAGCGCACCTCATTGTTCGACTCACAGCCTGCCGCCTGCGACTGGGCGCTGCCCAGCGTCTGGTTCACCAGGAAATTGTCGTCGGTGTACTGCTGGGCGAAGCCGCTCCAGCCGGCCCGGGCCTGCAGGGTGGGCAGGAATTCGCTCTTGGCGGAGCGCACGCCGAGCGAGGCGGCCGCCGAGCGGGCGTGAAGCGAGCGGAGCGATGGGTTCTGCTCGTCGGCCAGCTTGAGGAGCGAATCGAGCTGGTAGGTGGGCGCGGTCACCGGAAACGAGTCGCTCAACGCGAGCTGGGATACCTCGACCGGGGGCTCGACTCCCATCCGGCGCAGCAGATCGAGCTTGGCTTCGTTCTCGGCTTGCACCGCGCGCAGCAGCGCCACGTCGCTCTGTCCCTTGGCCACCTCGGCCTGCCGTACGTCCAGCAGCGTGGCCTGGCCGACCTGGTATCGTGCCTTGGCCAGGGTGAGGAAGTCGGCGTTGCGGGTGACCTGCTGCCGCGCCACCGCAACCTGCGCCGTCGCCTGGAGCGTGGTCAGATACTGGGTGGTGATCTCGGAGCGTAGGGCCACGCCTGCGCCGCTGATATCCTCGTCGGTCGCGTGCTGGAGCGCCTTCTGCTCCGCCGGTGCGGTGAGGGTGCGACCATCGAGCTGCCACTGTAACGTCAGGTCGTAGTTGGATTCGAGCAGGGCGGAGGTCGGCTGGACCAGGCCGCCTCCGATGTTGGTCTGGCCGGTGCCGGTGTAGCCCAGCCCCGAGCCGACGCTCACGCTGGGCAGCAGGGTGCCGTAGGCGTTCCGCACCCCCCACTTTGCGGGGCCCGCATCGTTGAGCGTCTGACGGTAGGTAGGGCTGTGGGCGCGGGCCTGATCGAGCGCCTCCTGGAGCGACAGTGTCACGGCCGGTGCCGCGAGGACAGCGGTGGCGGAATCCTGCGTCGGCGCCCTCCGCGCCGCGGCGGTCGTATCCTGCGCCGCCGCGAGGCCGGGGACGAACGCAAGCAGCGCCAGGTAGCCGAACCAGCGATTCATGGACGAGATCCTCGAGGGAAGTGATGAAACCGGGCCCTAATACGGGCCTGCCGCGACCCAAGTTTCAGGTTGCGACAAAGGCACAGCTCGGAGTTGTGCGGTAACGACTTGCGGAGGGCAGCTACTCTTGCCGCGTCACCACGGTGCCGCGGGCCGGAAACTCGAGGCGCTCCAGGCGCCCGCTGGCGTCGGTGGCCAGAGTTCCCGTAATATCGCCACTCAAAGTGACCCGACCCGCGCCGCCCGCCGCCCCGGAGTCGCGGCGGGCCGTGAACGTGGCGCGCTTGCCGGAGCGAGGGAAGATCGCGGTCAGACTGCGCCCTGCCGGGGTCGCCAGCTCCGCCACCGGCTGATACAGCGCGAACACGGAGTCGTCCAACAGCACCACATCCGGTCCGCCGGGCAGCTCGCGGCCCGACTCCGAGCCCTTCGCCACCGTCCGAACGATGAGCCGAGCGCCCGAGCCGGCGGCGAGTATGACGGTGACCGCGCCCGCACTCTCCACGTCCAGCTGGAACTTGGCTAGCGCGCTATCCGGGGTCCGCTCGAGCGTCGCGGCCAGGCGGGTGGTCGGTCCCGTCGCCGGATACCTGGCGGCCGCAATGATGGTGCTTCCGGGAAGGCCTCGCCCCCGGCTGGGCCTCAGCGTGAACTCCTCCCGACCGATCTCCTGTCCAGCCTGGGTCACGACCAGTCTGGTCTCCAACCGATCTTGGGCGGCGGCCGGCAGGACCGGGATAAGCAACAGGAGCAGCGCTGAGCTCCGCATGGGCCTCCGTGGACGAGGATGAGAGGGCGAATGGCGAGCCGACGCCCGGGGGGTGATCCATTCGCGGCGGAGCAATCTGGCGCTCGCGCTCGCGTGTCTCAACCGGCAGCGGTAAGCAACAGTCCCATCGCCGGTTCGCCCGTAGGCCCTCGGGCCTGCCTCATACCAGGCACGCTCTGATCCGATCGATGATGAATCTATACAGCAGCTCCCCCTTTTGGGGGGACGCCAGGCTGGGAAAGCCGATGGAGCCCGGCGAGCCTTCCGGCAGGCGTCGAGTATGACCCGGCCGGTAGCGTTGCAGCATCTCCGGCGTAATGGCGAAGTCGCGCGCCAGTTCCATGTGCACGGTCTCCGGCGCGAGGTAGAGGAGCAGGGACGTATCCAGCTCGCCGCCCTGGATCGGCGCGCCCGGCCGCTCGAGCAGCGGCCCGAAATCGAGGCTGAACACATCGATCACCTGCACCCGCGCATCATTGGTTCTGATCGTGCTCAGGGCCTCGAGGTGGGCCTCACTGGCCTGAGCCGTGAGGATCACGAACTCGCGGACGCCTGCCCCCTCTTCCCAGGACTCGATAAGTTCGTTCATCACCCGATGCAGCGTGCGCCGTCGCAGGGACGCCCCGCCAGGGAAGGCGTGGGTCGGCGCGTGCACGCCGTATTCCACGGTGGGTGCCCGCAGGATTCCGAACTCGGCCGAGAGATCGTCGGCCAGGTGCTCGACGATGATGGTATCGCAGCCCAACGGTAGGTGGGGCCCATGCTGCTCGGTCGTGCCAACCGGCACGATCAGGCCCGGCCGCTCCTGCAGCCGGTTCCGGACCGCGCCGGGAGTCGACTCTTTGATGCGCCAAGGCTGGCCGGGTTGATTCATCGCGCCTGGTCGTGGGTGGTGGTGGTGCTCGCAGCCGGGCTGTCGGCCGCGGAATGGTTGCGGCACCCGGGCTGGGCGTGGGTCCTGGCCATCGCCGTAGCACTGGTCGCGCTCGTGGTGCTGCTCTGGCCGCTCGCGCGATGGCGGCAGCGGGCCTTGGCGGCGGCGCTGGCCTGGCTGGTGGCGGTGATGGGGTTGGCGCAGCTCCGGCTCACTGCCATCGAGCGCGACTGGCCCGAGCAGCGCAAGGCCCGTGTGACCGCCGCCTCCGAACGCCTCGCGGGCGATTTGCACACCGCCTTCCGCAGGGCCGAGCGGTTGGCGGCGGCGGCGTCCGCCACATCCGCCGACGATCGGGACGCTGCGTTCGCGATTCTCGATCGGCTGGTTCCCGCCCGCGGCCCCGAAATGAGCGTCGTCATCCTCGATGCCGACGGCTTGCCCTGGGCCTGGGCCGGGCGGCACCGTCTAGCGCCAGCGGTACGGGGCGACTCGATCGGGTCTCGGTCGACTGGATATTACGTCGTGCTGGAGGCCCGCCGCCACACCGCCGACGGCCGCGTGGCGGTGGCGGGCGTGCTCATCTGGGCCCATCCCGCGGTTCCCGATCGGGGCCGGAGCCTTGCCGAGCTGTTCCGCGAGCGGACCGAGGTCGGGCTCACCGTCTACCCACCTGACGGCGCTCCGGACAGCGCGGACGTCTTCGACTATCAGGAGCCTACCACCGCCGGGCCGCGGCTCCTGTTCAGCGTGCGTCCGGTGCCGCCGGAGCAGGGCACGGCCAAACAGCTGGTGTACCAGCGCGCCAGCCGGCTGGCCACGTGGCTGGTGCTCCTGGTGCTGGCGCTGGCGCTCACCACGGCCCCTCGGCCGCTCGATCGCATCGCACTGCTCACCGCCCTGGTCTGGCTGTCGGTGCGCGCGCCCATCGGCCCGGCGCTGGGCCTGCAGCCGCTGTTTTCGCCGGCCACCTTCTTTCGCCCGCTGCTCGGACCGCTCTCGGGATCCGCCGGGGTGCTGGCCCTGGTGGGCACCCTGCTCACGGTGGGTGGCGTGTGGCTGTGGGGCCTGCGGCTCCCTCGACGCTGGTACGGTGTGGCGCTGGGCGGCGCGCTGCTCCTCGCGTCGCCCTATCTCATCAGCAGCCTGGGTCGCGGCATCACCCCTCCCGCGGACGGCGTGTCTATCGGCCTGTGGCTCAGCTGGCAACTGGCCCTCATGGTATCCGCCGCGGCGTTGATCGTGCCGACGGCCGCCCTGTTTCGTGGCGCCTCGGCCCAGCCGCGGGGCTGGGCGCACATCGGCATCGGCGTCGCGATCGCGCTGGCGGCGGCAGTGATCGGCGTGCTGGTATGGAGTCCGCGCGGCGGCTGGCCGGACTGGTACACGTTCCTCTGGACGCCGGCCCTGTTGCTGGTGACCCTGCGTGGGCCGCGCTGGGCAACCATTACCGGCATCGCCCTCGTCGCGGGAAGCTCGGCGGCGCTGGTCACGTGGGGAGCGGAGCTGGCCGGCCGCGTGCAGGTCGCGCAGCGCGACGTGGCGCGGCTCGGGAGCGAGACCGATCCCCTGGCCGTCCCGCTGCTGGAGCGGTTTGGGGAATCGCTCACCAGCGAGCCCGCGCCGGCTTCCGCCTCCGCCATGTACGCCTTGTGGCGCGGCTCATCGGTCGGCTCGCAGGGGTATCCGGCGCACCTCGCCCTGTGGAGCGCCACCGGCGCGTTGATCGACGAGCTGCCGCTGGATTCGCTGGACGTCACGCCCTCGCTGCTCTCCACGATGGTGCGGGACCTCGGGCCCGACGATACGGTGCGGGTCACCCAGGTCCTCAGGGTCCCGGGCGTGCACTACGTCCTGCTGGTGCGCTATCCGGGTGGCAACGTCATGACCACGGTCATCGGCCCGCGCTCCACGCTGGTGCAGCCGGGCCGAGTGAGGCGGCTGCTCGATCCCGGCAGCCAGCAGACGCCGCTCTATCGGCTGACGCTCGGGCCCCCCGCGGATCCCGGGGCACCCACACCGAGCCCTCGCTGGCGCCGCGACGGCTGGTCGGTCCGCAACGCCTACGTCCTCGACCTGCCCGGCGGCCGGCGCGCGGTGCATGCCGCCATCGATCTCCGGGGACCGGTGCCGCTCTTCGTCCGCGGGGTGCTAGTGGTGCTGCTGGACGCCGCGGTGCTCGGTCTGCTGTGGCTCGCGGCTGAGCTGGTGGCCGGGTTGCGCCTGCGGGCCCCGCGGTGGAGGAGCCTGGCCCGGTCGTTCCGCATTCGCCTGGCCGTCACCCTGGGCGCGTTCTTTCTCCTGCCCACGCTCGGCTTCGCGGCCTGGAGCTTCGCCCGGCTGGCGCGCGAGGTCCAGCGAAGCCGCGACCTGCTGATCACCCAGACGCTGCGCGACGCGGTGCTCACCGCCGGCGGTCTGATCCGGGGTGGCAGTCCCGCGCCGGACGAGCGTCTGCGTGAGCTGAGCCGGCGGATCGACGCCGACCTGGCGCTGTACGTGGGCGGCCAACTGGCCGGTACCAGCACGCAGGTGCTGGAAGATCTCGGCGTCATGCCCCAGCTCATGGATCCGGATGCCTACGCGGCTCTCGCCCTGAGCGGCGACCTCGAGGTGACGCGGGACGGCTCCATTCCCCAGCTGGCGGAGCGGGTGGGCTACCGCGTGATCCAGCCGGGAGGGCCCACCGACATCGGGGTGCTGGCCACCCCGCAGTTGGCGGACGACGCGTCCCTCGGGGTGCGCCAGCTCGATCTGGCGCTGGTGCTGCTCTTGTCCACCCTCGCCGGCGTCGGCGCCGCCCTGGTGGGCGCCGGGCGGGCGTCGCGCGAGCTCTCCCGACCCGTGGCCGACCTGCGGCGAAGCGCGCTCGCGCTGGGTCGCGGCCAGCCGATGCCCCCCCATGGCGAGCACCAGCCGCTGGAGTTCGAGCCCGTCTTCGGCGCGTTCGCGCGGATGGCCGCCGACATCCGGAGCAGCCAGCACGCATTGGAGGAGGCCCGCCGGCGCACGGCCCTGGTCCTCGCGACGGTGTCGACCGGCGTGGTCGGCGTGGACCCCGATGGGCGCGTCCTGATCGCCAATCGGCAGGCGGTGGAGCTGATCGGGGCCGAGCTCGAGGAAGGCGCGCCGCTGTTCGAGCGGCTGGGCCCCGAGTGGAGTGGGTTCACCGCGGCGCTGCGCCGCTTCGTCCGGCACCCCGAGGCCGAGGATACCGGCGAGCTCGAGGCGCACGGCCGCCGGGTCTCGTTCCAGCTGGCCTCGCTGGGGCCGGAGCTGCAGGGCGTGGTGATCGCGCTGAACGACCTGACCGATGTCTCACGTGCTGAGCGGGTGCTGGCGTGGGGTGAGATGGCGCGGCAGGTGGCGCATGAGATCAAGAATCCGCTCACGCCCATGCGGCTGGGGCTTCAACACCTTCGGCGGGTGTACCGCGACCGGCGGCCGGACTTCGATCACACACTCGAGGATACCGCCGCCCGGATGCTGGCCGAGATCGACCGGCTCGACACCATCGCCCGGGCGTTCAGCCGGTTCGCGGCCCCGGCCGATGACCGCCAGGCGCTGGACCGGGTCAATCTGGAGGCCGTGGTCGGTGAGGTGATCGAGCTCTACCGGCTGGCCGAGGAAGGCTGCCTGGTCCGATTTGCCGGCCAGCCGGGCGCCATGGGCTCCGCGCGAGCGGATGAGGTCAAAGAGGTGGTGGTGAATCTGCTGGAGAACGCGAGAAACGCGGGGGCTCGCCTAGTCGACGTGGCGGTGGGGCCGGGCCGGATCGAGGTGACCGATGACGGGTCGGGCATCGCTCCCGAACTGCTCCCGCGGATCTTCGAGCCGCGCTTCTCCACGACGACCAGCGGCTCGGGTCTCGGTCTGGCCATCGTGCGCCGGCTGGTCGAAGGCTGGGGCGGCCGGATCGAGGTCGAGAGCGAGCTGGGGCGGGGGACCCGGGTGGTGGTGACCCTGAGCTAGGCGACGGCGCTCGGGCCCGAGCCCCGTGGCGCTATCTCACCTTTCCGCTCAGCTGCGCCTTCATGGCGGCCGTCAGCACATCGTCCTGCGTTGGCGCCCCTCGCATGACCTGCAGCGCCGCCTGGAGCTGACGATCGTTGTGCGCCTTGCGGCGCAGCACCGACTCGCTGCCGAAGAACGCCCGGGTCAGCTCGATGCCGAGCTGCTCCTCGATGTATCCCTGCGCCAGGTCATAGGTCCCGCGGTCGAGGTGGACATTGGCCTCCTCCAGCCGCGCGAACAGCGAGTCGCGCCGCTCTGGCGTGATGGTGAGGGCGGCCTGCTGGCTGGTCTGACCGGCTCGCACTTCGGCGGCGTAGCCGGCGACCACGTCGCGGAACCGGTTCATCTCTTCGCCCAGGCGATCGGCCAGCAGCCGCTCGCCCTCGGACCGCGGCATCGAGCGCACCAGCAGGTCCGGGAGGATGCCGCTGGCATCGGGTACCACGCGGCCGCCGCTGGTGTAGAACACCTCGGGTCTCGTGCTGGGGAGCCGGTTGCCGGGGCCGCCGGCACTATCGGGCCTCGGCCGCTGTACCGTCCGGCCGCTCGGCGTGAACCACCGGGCCGTGGTGAGCTTGAGCGCCACCTCGTCACCGATCGGGTAGGTTGTCTGCAGCACACCCTTGCCGTAGGTCGCCGTTCCCACCAGCACGGCGCGGTCGTGATCCTGCAGGGCGCCCGCCACCAGCTCGGCGGCGCTGGCGGTTCCGCGGTTCACCAGCACGGCCAGCCGGAGGTCATTCCAGCCGCCCGGCGCCTCAGCCAGGTACGACTTGGGCCGCTTCCAGGAGCGACCGACCGAG
>DASSMN010000451.1:0-7903 GCA_035688885.1 Gemmatimonadales bacterium | reverse complement strand
TCGGCCAAGCCGCCACAAAAGAACGCAGTGTCGGCTTGGCCGGCCCCCTGCTCCCGGGGCTCGGACAGACATTTGGCTACAGCCCGCGCCGTCAGCTACCCCTAGAGTGGCACGCGACCCGACGCCCGGACCTTTCATGCTCGCCCGCGGATTGCTGCTGGGCCTTTGCCTGCTGAGCGGGCTGGGGCCACGAGAATTGAACGCACAGACCGAGCTCGCCGCATCGAGCGACACGGCACCGCTTCAACGCCTGCTAGTGGCGGAGGATGCGCGGGGCACCGGTGCCGGCGGTGTGGCGCCGTTGCTCGACGCGCTGCGCGGCAGGGACACGCTGCTCCGGCGGCTTGCCGTCCGTGGGCTCGGACGGTTCCAGCGGCCCGGATTCGGGCGGCTCCTGCTGCCGCTCCTGGGCGATTCGGAGCCGGCCATACGGGCGGAGGCCGCCAACGCCATCGCGCAGTCGCTCCGGCAGGTGAAGCGGAGCGATGCCGCGCCCGACAGCAGCCGGCTCGGCACCCGCGAGGCGGCCGCGGCGCTGGCGCGGGCGCTGGCCCAGGAATCGGATCCGTCAGTAGCGGATGCCTTGGGTCAGTCCCTCGGGCGACTGCCGCTGCCCGACTCGACGGCCGCGCGTGCCGCCGAGTCGGCGATTCGCGCCCGCTTCGCCGCGCAGCGCTCCGCGGGACTGGCACATGGGCTCTATACGCTGGCCCGGGCGCGGCGGGCCACCGGCAATCTCACTGACTCGAGCGTAGCGGTGCTGCGCCAGGCCGCGGCGGCTCCCGACACGGTGGTGCGCCGACTCGCATTGCTCACGCTGGCCGCGTCGGGCGGCCTCGACAGTGCGACCGCCGTGCGCGCGGCCCGGGACCCTGATGACGAGACCCGCCGCATGGCCCTGCGGGGCGCGGGCGCGCTCTCCGCCCTGCTTCGAGCCCGGCTGATCGCGGCGGCTGCCAGGGATCGGAGCTCGATCGTCCGTACCGAAGTGGCCGCGGCCGCTCGGCTGGGCGATGGTCCCGTCGACTGTCGCCCGTTGCTTACGCTGGCCGGCGATCGCGAGCTCTACGTCGCGCTCACGGCGGTCGACTCGCTCGGCAGCGGCTGCGGCGACACCACCGGGGCAGCACGGGTCCTGCGGCGGCTCGTCCTGACCGGCCAAGCCTCCAGTGTGCCCGATCACCGCTGGCAGATGAGCGCTCATGCGTTGCTCGCGCTCGCCCGGCTGGACGCCACGGGTGCGCGCGCGCTCGTCGCAAGGTTTGTCCGAGCCCAGCGACCCGAGCTCCGGGCATACGCGGCACGGGCCGCCGCGGCGTCGAACGATCGCGCGGTGCTGGTCGAGCTGGCGCGCGACGGCGACCGCAACGTGCAGGAGGCCGCGATCACCGGTCTGTCGGCGACCGCCGCGCACGATGCCGACAGTATCTACTTCCGAGCGCTGGGCTCGAGCGGCCACCAGGTGGCGCTCGCCGCGGCGGAGGCGCTCAAGGGCACGACCCGGGCCGATGCCGTCGACAGCCTGCTGGCCGCGTTCCAGCGGCTGAGTGCCACCCGAAGCGAGAATGCCCGCGACCCTCGCGTGGCGATGCTGACCCGGATCGGCGAGCTCGGCTCGGCGGCCAACGCCGCCCGGCTGGAGCCGTACCTCGCCGACTACGACACCGCCGTGGCCCAGCTGGCCGCCGCGACGCTGGCGGAGTGGCGCCCCGGCGCGATCGATCCCCGCCCCGCTCCGCTGCGGATCCACCCGGAACCGCTCGCCGCCGTGTTCCTGCAGGATGACGTGCGGCTCCGGGTCACGATGTCGCCCGCGAGTGGCGGCGGCCGCTTCACCGTGCGGCTGTTCCCTCGCGAGGCGCCCGCCACCGTCGCCCGCGTGCTGCGGCTGGTCCGGGAGGGCTGGTACGACGGCAAGGTGTTCCAGCGGGTCGAGCCCAACTTCGTGATTCAGGGCGGCGGTCCCGACGCCAACGAGTACGTGGGCGACGACGCCTTCATGCGGGACGAGCTGACCGCGCGCACCCACGCCCGCGGCACCCTCGGTATCTCCGCCCGCGGCCGAGACACCGGCGATGGACAGTGGTTCATCAACCTGGTGGACAACCCGCTGCTCGATCACGAATACACTGTCTTCGGGCAGATCGAGATCGGCCGGGCGGTGGCGGAGCGGATCCTGGAGGGAGACAGGATCGGAAAGGTGGTGGTGGAGGAAGGGCCGTAGGGCATCGCCCTATCGGCCTTCATCCTCCCTTCCCCCGCCAGCCCGCCCGGGCGACATTTCCTTGCTCTCTCCCGTGACTTCGTGTGACCGGACCTGCACCAAGCCTGGCCCTCAGTGGACGCTACCAGCTCGACCGCGAGCTGGGCAGCGGCGGCATGGCCACGGTGTATCTCGCCTTCGACCTCCGCTACGATCGTCCGGTCGCCTTCAAGCTCCTCCGCCGCGACGTCACGCTCGCCATCGATACCGAGCGGTTCCGGCGTGAGATCGCCACCGCGGCCAGGCTTCAGCATCCCCACATCTGCTCGGTGTACGACAACGGCGAGGCCGACGGCCAGCTGTGGTACACCATGCCGTACGTCCGCGGCGAGACCCTGCGCGAGCGGCTCCGCCGCGAGCAGCGGCTCAGCGTGGCCGATGCGCTGCGCATCACCCGCGAGTGCGCGGCGGCGCTCGCCTACGCCCATCGGGCGGGCGTGGTGCACCGGGACGTCAAGCCCGAGAACATCCTGCTCACCGAGGACGGCAACTCGATGCTGGCGGACTTCGGCATCGCCGTTCCGGTCAATCGGGTGCTCGGCGATCACCTGACAGACGAGGGCCACGGCGTCGGGACCCCGATGTACATGGCGCCCGAGCAGGCGCTGGCGCAGCCGGCCGACCCGCGGGCCGATCAGTACGCGCTCGCGGCGGTGTGTTACGAGATGCTTGCCGGCCGCACGACCCATCCCGGGGCGACCATCCACGCGGTCATCGCCCAGCGGGTTACCGCCACGCCGCCCGAGGTGCGCACCTTCCGCCCGGACACGCCCGAATCGGTCGGGCGAGCGCTGGCGCGCGCGCTGTCGCTCGATCCGGCGGATCGTTTCCCCTCCATCGCGGACTTCGCGCGGGCCCTCACCGAGCCGGCGCCCCGCTCGCGCCGGGTGCCGCGCTGGGCCTGGATCGCGGTGGCCACGGTCTCGACCCTCGCGGCCATCGGGCTGGCGCTGCGGCAGCCGTCGGCGCGGTCCGCCGCCGCGCCGTCATCCGCGATCCCGCCGGCGATCACGGCCGAGCCCGGGATTCGTCTGGCGGTGCTGTCGTTCGAGAACCTGGGCGACAGCGCGGACGCCTACTTCGCCGACGGCATGGCCGACGAGATCCGCAGCAAGCTCGCGGGGCTTCCGGGGCTCGAGGTGATCGGGCGGGGCAGCTCGAGTCAGTATCGCGGCAGCGCCAAGCCGCCGGCGGAGATCGCCCGGGAGCTGGCCGTCCCCTATCTCCTCACCGGCACCATCCGGTGGGAGAAAGGGCCCAAGCGGAGCCGGGTGCGGGTGAGCCCCGAGCTCATCGACGCCGGCACCGGCGTGACCCGCTGGGCCCGGCCGTTCGACGCGGCCTTCACCGACGTGTTCGCGGTGCAGGCGGACATCGCCGGGCAGGTGGCCGGCGCGCTGCACCTCGCGCTTACCGACAGCGCCCGCGCGCAGCTCAGCGCGGTGCCCACCACCAGCCTCGACGCCTACGCGCGCTATCTCCGGAGCCGGGAGCTCCGCTCGGGCGAGTCGACGCCCGAGGTGCTGCGCGCCGCCATCGTCGAGCTGAGCCAGGCGGTGCGCCAGGACACCGCCTTCGTCGCCGCCTGGGCCGAGCTGGCGCAGGCGCAGATCGAAGTGTTCCGGCAGGGCGGGCTCATCGTCGCCGACGCGGATTCAGCCCGGGTGTCGCTCCAGCGCGCCATCGCGCTGGCGCCCACCTCGCCCGACGTGCTGGCCGCGAGCGCGCGCTACGAGCTCCGGGTCAAGGGCGACTTCCCTTCGGCGCTCCGGAGCTACCGCGAGGCGCTCCGCGCGGCGCCCCACCGGAGCGATCTCCTCATCGGCGCCGGCACCGTGGAGCTGGAGCTCAACCGCTGGACCGAAGCCGTGGCCGACCTGGAGCACGCGACCCGGCTCGATCCCCGCTCGCCCGACGCGGCGGTCTGGCTGGGCAGCGCGTACCTGCGCCTCCGCCGTTACGACAGCGCCCAGCGCGAGCTCGATCACGCGCAGGCGCTTCGGCCCGGGAGCTTGAGCCTGGCCTACACCCGCGCCCGCCTCGCCGCGGCGCAGGCCGATCTCGCGGGCGTGCGGCGCGTGTTCCTCGAGATGGAGAGCTCGGCGGGGCCGCGAGCGGTCGCGGCCTACGTCGCCCTTCGCGAGGACCTCATCTGGGCGCTGGAAGACGACCAGCTCCGCCTGGTCACCACGCTCACCCCCGACGACCTCGACGGCGGCCGCGCCGACTGGGCGCTCGCCGTGTCCGAGGCCCACCGGTTCCTGGGCGACTCGGCGAGGTCGGCCGCCTATGCCGACAGCGCGGTGACCGCCTATGACATCATGCTCGCCGGTTGGGGCAACCGCCGCGACCGCGGTCAGATCGTGGTCACCCGCGCGCTGGCGCTGGCGCTGGGCGGCCGGATGCGCGAGGCCCGCGCGGCGGCCGACGAGGCGGGCCGCCTCCAGCCGCTCACTTCCGGGCTCCAGGGGCCCTACGTCACCTACGTCCGGAGCCGCATCGACGTGATGACCGGCGACAATGTGTCCGCGGTCGCGCGGCTCCGGACCATCCTCGCCGTGCCGGCGCAGCAGTCGCGCGGGTGGTTCGCCATCGATCGCACGCTCGCCCCGCTGCGCGGCGACCCCGACTTCGACGCCCTCACCCACCCCTGACTTTGGTCGGGGGCCATCCCCACCGATCGTCCGGCCGATTCCGGCTTCCCGCCGGATGTCCCCCCGTCGAGCCCGCCCCAGATTCCTCCCGTGCACCGACGACTACCTCGAGGGAGGCCAGCATGCGGGTGTCCACGACCGGCGAATGGCAGCTTCGGCGTTGTCCCACCCCAGGGTGTGCCGCCACCACGCTCCGGGTGCGGCGTCATCCGAGCACCCGCGACCTGTGGTGGGTGGGGCGGCTGGACTACAACGGCACCTGGCTCATCGCCGGCATCGGGCCATGCTGCCCGCAGTGCGGCTCGGACATCGAGGTGGGCGTGGAGGCGCGAGCGAACGTGGGGTGAGCGAAGCGAAGCAGCGGTGCGGTGAACGGGAAGCAGTGACGGGAACGGCACACCGGTCTACTCCGGTGTGCCGTTCCCGTTCACCGCTTCCCGTTCACCGTTCAGGCGACCGCTTCGACCGCCGGCTGCCCCGTTGGCGCCCTCACCTCCCGCGGCCGACCCGCGATGTACCCCGCCAGATACTCCGCATCACGTCCCACGCCGTGGATCATCGAGCTCGACATCGCGTAGAGGAAGTGCAGTCCCACGAAGCACAGGCCGGGCTCGGCGGCGGACACGCCCCGGGTATGCACCGGCCGTCCCTGCCCATCGAACACCGGGACGTCGATCCACGAGAAGCCCGGCTCGTAGCCCGTGCTCCAGACGACGTTGGTCACCGCCAGCGTGCGGCCGTCCTCCAGCAGCGGCAATCCGTCCCGGACGCCCGCGGTGCGCGGCACCCGGCCCACGCCCTCCGCGTCGAGGTCGCGGGACTTGACCCGGATGAGCGGCGTCGCCTTCCCCGCGGTCCGCTCGTACGCCTTGCGCCCGAATGGCGTATCCAGCCGGAGCAGCCGGAAGAACACGCCGCGGAACAGCAGCCGGGCCAGCGCCAGTCGCGCCGGCAGCCCGTCGATCCGGAACGGCAGCTCGCCGGCCGCGGCGCCCGATACGTGGGTCTCGTGTCCCGCCCGCCTTACATCGCGCGCGATCTCCGCTCCCGAGTTGCCCAGCCCCACGATCAGCACCGCCCCGGGCCGAAGCTGATCCGGGTTGCGGTACGCGCTCGAGTGGAGCTGCGCGATGCTCCCGTCGAGCTCGGCGGCGAAGGCCGGGATCCGCGGGCGCTGAAAGTCCGCCATCGCCACCACCACGTGGCGCGCCTGGATCTGGCGTTGGCCGGCACTCACCAGGAGCGAGCCGTCACCGGCGCGAGACACCCGCTCGACCCGCACCCCGGTACGCACGGGTAGCGAGAACCGCGCAGCATAGGCCTCCAGATAGTCGGCCATCTGATCCTTGGTCGGGAACGCATAGGGGTCCCCCGGGAACGGCATTCCGTTCAGGCCGTCGAATCGGGCCGGGCTGAACAGCCGCAGCGAATCCCACCGCTGTCGCCAGCTGTCGCCGATCCGCTGGTGGGCCTCCAGAATGGTGAACGGGACGCCCTTCCGGGCCAGATGATAGCCCATCGAGAGTCCGGCCTGACCGCCGCCAATCACCACCGTGTCGATCGTCTCGTGCTCGCGCATATGGCTTCCTCTGTCGGGTCGGCGGCGACGGAATCGCCGCGCACCCATTCTATCCGGCCACCGGTGCGTCCGCGTCGGGCGGAATGCGCAGCGGCGGGCGCCGAGCGGGCCTGGGTAATTCTATGTAGGCCGCGGGAGCAGGTCGTGCTGGAAGGCGTACGCCGTGGCCGCGGCCCTGGTCGCCAACCCCAGCTTGGTGAAGATGTTGCTGGCGTGACGGGCGACGGTCTTCTCGCTGATGCCCAGCCGCTCGGCAATGGCGCGGTTGGTCCGTCCGGTCGCGATCAGCCGGAGCACTTCGATCTCTCGCGCGGTGAGGCTGCCGCGCTGTGCGGGCGCGTCTACCGGCCGGGAGAGCGCCGCGACCCGCCGCACGTCGGGTGTCGCGCCGAGCGCGGCAAAGGCGTGACGAACGGTTTCCAGCTCGATGGCGGCAGTGTCCTCGTCGCCCATGGCGCGGTGGGCCAGCCCGATCAGGACCTGGGTGCACGCCGCCTGGTACGGAGCCTCGAGCGCCCGCCATCCGGCGGCGGCCTGGCGCAGCTGCGAGAGCGCCGCCTGGGGCTCGCGCTCGGCGAGGAGGACGGCGCCGGTGGCCTGCGCGGCCATGGCCCGGAGCAGCGGCGCGCCCAACGCTTCGGCCAGCCGACTGAGCTCGTCGGCCGCGGTGCGTGCCGCACCCGCGTCGTTGGCGGCCAGCATGATCTCGACGCAGGCGCTCAGGTCGGCCGCGCGCATGCGGGGGTTGCGGGCTTCCGCCACCACCGGGCGGATCGCCGCGGAGGCCACGTCCACCTTCCCCTGCGCCAGGCGGAGCAGCGCCAGGCCCGGATGCGGATCGCGGCCCCACCGGCTGCCGCGGCGGTACAGCTCCTCCGCCTCTTCATCTTCGCCGCGCAGCCGGTGCAGCTCGGCCAGCCGATACCACGCCGCGCCGATCGCCTGGTGCACCGGCGGACCGGCCAGGCAATCGCACGCGCGCGCGAGCTCGCCCGCCGCGCCCGACCATTCGCCGTGGAGCAGCAGGACCTCGGCGCGGCGGATGAGGCACGCGCCGCGGTAGGGCGAGGCCTGCGGCTGCGCCTCGGTCCATCGCATCAGCGCCGAGGTCCACTCCTGCGCCCGGCGCACGTCGAAGGTCTCCTCGCAGGCGTCGATCACGCTGCAGTACATGTCGCCCACCGCCACCGGCGGCACCTCGCCCGCGGTGACGCCGACCATGACCTCATCCAGGAGCGCCATCCCGCGAGCCACCTCGCCCAGGCGGATGAGGGAACGGCCCTCGCCGAGCCGGCCGAACAGGGTGAGCTCCCGGTCGCCGAACCGCTCGCCGGTGCCGGCCATCTCGCTGAAGAGACGGTGCGCGGTGGCGGCGTCGTCCTCCCGGATGGCGCGGAGGGCCTGGGG
>DASSMN010000590.1:0-2796 GCA_035688885.1 Gemmatimonadales bacterium | reverse complement strand
ACCCCGGGCCAGAGACGACGCCCCTCGCCCACCGGGCGGCGCCCTCCCCTGAAGGCAACCATCCCGCCTCAGACAGCCGCCTCGGCTAGATCGGTGTGGGGGCCGGCTGCGCCTGATCGCCACGCTCCACGATCTCGCGGTCATCCGGAAGATCCTCGCGCACGTGGGGGTCGGCCCCTCAGGGCCGAGCCCCGGCCCCGCCCCTCCCAAGTCCGGCGCCGCCACGCCCTGATCGGAACGGCTCGGGGGCGCGGAGGACGCCGTCGTGCCAGTCTACGCTCAAGGATAGAATGAGGGGAACTCATGAAGCGTGCCATGGCCCTGCTCGGCTCCGCGATCTTTCTGGTGATCGCTCCGGGAACCCTCGCCGTGTACGTTCCCTGGACCTTCACCCGCTGGCGCATGGCGCCGCCGCTCTTCGGGTTTTCTTCATTGCGCATTTTGGGCGGGCTGATGATTGCCGCCGGGCTGGCGGTTGTGCTCGACTCCTTCGCCCGCTTCGCCATTCAGGGCCTGGGGACGCCGGCGCCGGTCGCGCCTCCTCAGCGCCTGGTAGTTACCGGGCTCTATCGTTACGTGCGCAACCCCATGTACGTGGCTGTTACTTCGCTGATTTTCGGCCAGGGACTCCTCTTGGGCAGCATGGCCCTGCTGGAGTACGGACTCGTGGTATGGCTCGGGTTCTTTGCCTTCGTGCTTCTCTATGAAGAACCTACATTACGCGGAAAGTTCGGGAAGGAATATGAGGATTACTGCGCGCGCGTCCCGCGCTGGATTCTGCGGTTCTGGAGCAAACGGAAGCCTTTCGCCGCAGATTGACGCCGACAAACGCAAGATTGAGCCACAGGCCAAGAGATAGTGCCAAGGGCCGGAAGCTAGCAGCCGGCAGCTAGTGGCGGGGAGCCAGTTCTCCGTGATGCTCCATGAACCGCTGTGCCGTCGGCTCCTGGGGTGGCCGGCGTCCGAGTCTGGGCGGTTATGTCACGGGGACCGGGGCCACGGACGGGGGCGCCGCCGCCGGAGGGCGTTGATGTTGGCTATTCTCATCCTCTGACCCAACCTACCAGGACGTCCGCCAACTCTTGCGGCATCGCCGTCCATGCTGTCGCCGCCTGACCTGAGCGAGATGCGCACGCCCCCTCACGTTTGCACAATCGTTCAAGACGGCCCCCGCCGCCTTGGACTAGCGTTCCTGGCAATGCCTACGGACGAGAATCGGACAGTGGGCGCCGGGGACGCACTGTGACCCCCCTGGAATCGCGAGCCCACTCCGGGCGGCTCCAGCGGCAATAAAGCCGCTCGTGCTAGCCGCCTCCAGCGACGCCTCTGCGACGCGCTCGCTTCGGAACGAATGGCTATGGAGAGGACCATGGAGAATACCGAGATCGCTGCACGGTTTCAGAATTTGACGACGCCCCATGTCGCTGATGCCTGCCTGAGAAGGGGAGTCGAAGTCCGCTGTGCGCCCTGGAATCTTCGACCCCTGAGCCCATCGAGGTGTTGGATGGCCGGCCGAGTTCAACCGGCCCGGCATTATGGCAGTGTCGATATTTTCCTGGAAGCCTTGGAACACGCGTCACCGGGTGATGTGCTGATTGTCGACAACGGTGGCCGTCACGATGAAGCCTGCGTTGGGGATTTGATTGCACTGGAGACGAAGATGGCAGGCCTCGCGGGGATCGTGATCTGGGGGTTGCACCGGGATACGCCAGAACTCCTTGAGATCGGCCTTCCGGTGTTTAGCCTCGGTGCATTACCAACCGGCCCCCTCCGCGTCGATGACCGGGAAGCGGATGCTCTGGTCTCGGCTTGCGTGGGGCCCTGGCCGGTCAGTGCCCACGATGTGGCAATGGGTGACGAGAACGGCGTGCTCTTCGTGCCAGTCGCTCGTGCAGAGGAGATCGCAAGGGCCGCACGGTCTATTCGCGAAACAGAGCGCGCCCAGGCAGAGAAGATGCGACAGGGCACGTCCTTACGTGCCCAGTTGGAGTTCTCCGGTTTCGTTTCTCGGCGTTCGTTGAATCCAGGGCTGACGTTTCGCCAACATCTGCGCCGGATCGGTGGCGCAGTCGAAGAGTAGGAATTGTGGAGGGCTCATCGAGTGCCTCATCGTCTAATAAGGACGTCTTCGACATGAACGAGGACCGCATTACGACCGACCGCGCCGCGATCGAGCGGTGGCTAGCTGCCGCGGCGTTCAATGCGTACTTCCGCTTCCGCGTCGGCGCCCTCGCCAAAGGAACATGCACGCTCGAGGTACCATTCCACGAGGAGTTCCTACGGCCTGGCGATGTCGTGAGCGGGCCGGTTTTCATGGCCGCTGCGGACGCGGCTACGTGGCTCGCGATCGCAAGCCTGCGCGGCACCGAGGAAACGTGGGTGACCGTAGACCTGAAGACGGCCTTCCTGCGCCCGGCGCGGCGTGAGCCGTTCAGGTGTACGGCACGCCTCTTGAAAGTCGGCCACCAACTGATCTACGCCGTCGCGGATTGCGTGCTGCGAGACAGCACGCTGCTGAGCCACCACACGGTGACGTACGCGCGGGCGGGGGAGCGGTAGCCCCGCAGCAGAGAGCGGAGCTACTTCCGAACCCGACATGATGCTGGCCGACCGGGCCCCGAGGCTGCTGTGCCGTCGGCTCCTGGGGTGGCCGGCGTCCGAGTCCGGGAGGTTATGTCGCGGGGACCGGGGCCACGGACGGGGGCACCGCCGCCGGAGGGCGTTGATGTTGGCTATTCTCATCCTCTGACCCAACCTACCAGGAGGTCCGCCAACTCTTGCGGCATCGCCATCCAT
>DASSMN010000139.1:0-7585 GCA_035688885.1 Gemmatimonadales bacterium | reverse complement strand
CGCGCGCAGCAGCGGCTCGAGCTGGTCCAGGGCGGCCGCCGGCTCGCCCGTGAGCAGGTAGATCCGGACCAGCTGGAGCTCTACGTACGGTCCGAGCAGGCCGTCACGGCTGGCCGGGAGCAGCTCGACCGCGCGCCGGCCCTCGCGGATGGCGTCGGCCTTCCGGCCCAGCAACGCCAGCGTCAGGCCCAGGAGCGCGTGGCGCTGCGCTTCCTCGGGCGCGGCCCGGCTCTGCTCCTCCGCCGCGACCCGCGCCGAGTCGGCGTACACCCGGGCGAGGCGCTCGTCGTGCTGCAGATGGTAGATCTCCGCGCGGACGACGCCCCAGGCGGCCCGATCCTGGTCGAACGCCTCCGGTGTGAGCCGCAGCGCGCGCGAGCGCTGGGCATCGTCCAGCACCCAGTAGAGATCCTGGTACGTGGCGAGGAAGGCGAGCAGCGTGGTATCGTCGATCCGCTGGGCCGCCGCGCCGACCACCGCGCGCGCCCTCGTCAGGTCGCCTCGCCCGAGCTGCACCATGACCTTGAGCAGCACCATCTGCGGGTTGGTCGGCGCGAGCGCGATCGCCCGGTCCACCGCCG
Organism: Gemmatimonadales bacterium; assembly: GCA_035688885.1. Classification (GTDB taxonomy): domain Bacteria; phylum Gemmatimonadota; class Gemmatimonadetes; order Gemmatimonadales; family GWC2-71-9; genus CAVVWJ01. Next base: position 7,004 of record DASSMN010000139.1, on the reverse strand, counting down.
AGTCCGCCCGGTCGTACTGCCGCAGGAAGAGCAGGGCCGTCGCGAGCCGCCGGGTGACGGTGGATGACCGCGGGTCCAGCCGCAGGGCGCGATCCAGCCGCGGCACCACGCTGTCCCACTGCTGCTGCCGGGCCCCGGTGATCGCGACCGCGCTGAGCAGCTCCGCGTCGTCGGAGGCGAGCCGCAGCCCCTGCTCGTACTCGGCGGCGGCCCGGGCGTTGTCGATCGGCGCCACGCTGCTCCAGTAGTCGCCGGCGGCCAGGTACGCCGCCGGATCGTCGGGCCGGAGCGCCCGCGCCCGCTCCGCCGCCGCGCGCGCCGCCTGGGCCAGCGCCTGGTCGGCCTTCATCCCCTGGGCCGCCTCTTCACCCTTGAGAAACGCGTCCCACGCGGCCAGGTCCCGGGTCGGTTGCGCCGCCAGCCCGCGGCGATCGCGGGCGGCCAGCGCGACGCCGAGCGCGTCGGTCACCTTGGCGGCGATGTCGGCCTGCACCTGGAACACGTCGGTGAGCGACGCATCGAACTGCTGGGTCCAGCGGGTGCGGGGGACGCCGCCGCCCCGCGCGTCCACCAGCTCGGGCAGCACCCGCACCCGGCTGGCGCCGCCCGACTTGTCCCATCGCACGGTGCCGGTGAGCAGATAGTCGGCGCCGAGCTCGCGCGCGACCGTGCTCGGCCGCTGGGCCGCGTGGCGGTACTCGAGCGAGCTGCCGCGCGCGATCACCTCGAGGCCGCCCACCTGCGCCAGCTTGGCGCGGATCTCGTCGGCCACGCCGTCCGCGAAATAGGCGTCCGCCGAGTCGCCCAGGTTGTCGAACGGCAACACGGCGACCACGCGGCCGCCGGAGTCGGGGCGTGCGGGCGGCGGTGCGTGGCCTCGCCGCCAGGCGAAGAGCGCGAGCCCGGCGACCACGATGGCGGCCGCCGCGGCGAGCGCGGCCCGGCTCGCGGGCCGGAGCGTCGCGGGCGTCGGTGCCGGCGGTGTGGCCGCCGGCGGGACGCTCGCCGGCCGAGGCGCCGGTTCGTCCACCGGTGTCGTCCCGCCGGCGCTCAGGGGGCCCAGCGCCCGAGCGAACTCGCCCACGGTCGGGTAGCGGTCGTCCGGGGCCCGCGCCATCGCTTTCCGGATGGCGGCGTCGACGTGCTCCGGCACGGTGGGACGCAAGGCTCTCACGCTCGGGGTCGGGTTCGCGAGCCGCTTCGCCACCACCGCTTCGAGGGTGCGCCCGGCGAACGGCGGCTCACCGGTCAGCATCTCGAACAGCACGGCGGCCAGCGCGTACTCGTCCGTCCGGCCATCCACCTCCGCGTCGTCGCTCTGCTCGGGGCTCATGTAGAACGGCGTGCCGAGCTGGGTGCCCGTTCGGGTGATGCGGCGGTCCTCGCCGGCGCCGAGCGCCCTGGCGATGCCGAAGTCGGCGACCAGCGTGGTGCCGTCGCGGGTGAGGAGGATGTTCTCCGGCTTGACGTCCCGGTGCACCACGCCGTGCTGGTGGGCATAGGCCAGCGCGCGGGCCGCCTCGGTGGCGATCCGGAGCGCGTCGTCGAGCGGCAGCTGCCGCTCCCGGTTGAGCCGCGCGTAAAGTGACTCGCCATCCACGAACGGCATGGTGTACCACGGCTGCTCCGCGCCCGGCGGACCGGCCGCGCCGGAGTCGAGCACGGTCAGGATGTGCGGATGCTGGAGCCGCGCGGCGAGGAGGATCTCGCGCTGGAACCTCTCGAGCCCCGAGGGGGCGGTGGGCAGCAGGAGCTTGAGCGCGACCGGCCGGCTGTGCCGCAGGTCGCGCGCCAGATAGACCACGCCCATACCGCCGCGGCCCAGCTCGCCCTCGATCGTATAGCGGTCGGCGAGCGCGGCTCGGAGCTGCTCGGGCGGCTCGGAGTCTCGGGAGGTCACGGCGATGGGTAAGTAAGCGGCGGGGTCCGGCGCCCGCCAGCCGCCGGCGCCGCGTAGCTGAGCCGGCCATGGACGATCCGGGCCGCCGCCGTGTACGGATGCACCGTCGTCGAGCCTGGCCCCACGATGTGGATGACCTCGAACCCGTCCCACCGGAGCACATCCGCGATCAGCCCCCGATGGCACCGCCACCACAGCGACTCGGCGCACATGATCGCGGTGCGGAGCCCGAGCGCCAGGCTCACCAGCCGGTCCAGCCCATCCGCGAACGCCTCGGTCGCCATGTAGTCCGCGTACCCACGGAAGCTGGCGTTGCGCCACGCCGTGTTCGGCGAATCCGACGTCGGCGTGCGCCGGCCGCCGAGCTCCGGCAGCCACAGGTACGCGAGCCCGCGCTGGTCGAGCGCCGCCGCGAGGGCCTCCCGGGCGAAGTGAGGCCAGCGCCGGGAGCCAGGGTATCGCCGCACATCGGCGACGGCCTGGATCTCGTGCGCCGCGAGGAGCTCGAGAAAGGCATCCAGCGGTCGGGTGGAGTGTCCGATGGTCCAGACCCGGCCTGCCACGGCGGCCTGCCGTCCTTCACGCGCCGCGGGCACTATCCGACATAGGAGAGTACGACGTGTTCCACTCCAGCGAACTGAAAGTCGGCCACCTCGGTCATGCCCATCCTGGTGTGCGCTCGCAGTGATGCCGGATTGTCGCGCCGGATGAACAGAATGCCCTCATGCCCCCGTTCCAGGCGCCGGAGCTCGGCGAACATGGCCGGCGCCAGTCCTCTGCCGCGCTCGTCTTCCTTCACGCAGATGGGGCCGTACACGTACGCGTCGGCCGAGCCAGGATAGGCATCGAGCATGGCACGAACGATGGGCACCCCGGCGCTCATCTCCCGAGTGCTGTTCATCAGGAAAGCGACCACCCGGCCACCCCGGCGCGCGACGATCAGCGGCCTGGCCCGTATCATCGCCGCCACCTGGGCGCGGGGGAGTTCGGCCGACAGCATGCCGCCGCGCTCGAGCTGGTTGGCCGCCTGCAGCTCCAGGATGCCGTCCAGGTCGGCGTCCGTGGCCGGCCCAACGGTCGCTCCCTCGGCTGCCACGCCGCTCCTCGCTCCTCAACCCATGCAGACGGTGAGCAGCATGTCGCTCTCGGCCACGGCCTCGACCGCGTGCGCCACGGAGGGCTCAAGCACCAGGGCTTCGCCGGACCCGAGGCGATGGCGTGCCTCGCCCACCTTGACGTCGAGCTCGCCTCGCAGGCAGTGAAGTACCACCTGACCGGGAGCGCGATGCTCCGGCAGATGACCGCCGGCCTCGAAGCTGAAGAGCACCATACGGAGCGGCCCCCGATGGATCAGTCCCGCCTGCCGGTGCCCGGCCTTGGCCGGGTGGGGCTCGGCCTGCAGCGCGCGCGCCAGATCAGGAAGGTTGAGCGCCACGGCGGGCCCGCTCAATCGATTGCTGGGATGCGGCCGCAGCCGCTCATCGGATTGGTCCACGAATGCCTCGAGTAAGCGTCGGTACTGTGAGCCCCCCTTCAGCAACATACGCTCTACGGCGCATCGGCGGACGTCGCCGGCTGGGCAGTGACCGCTCTGGCGTCGGAACACGGCCCGGGACATCTTAGGTCGCTGACATACCCCCCAAGGAGAACAGCATGACCTCGGCCAGCGCCCCCGCACGCCCCGCGTATCGCGTTCGAGCCCAGAGCGTCGAAGTCTGCAACTGCGCTCACGGCTGCAACTGCTACCTCGGGGGCACGCCCAACTCGGGTGTCTGCGAATTCATCATCGGCTATGAGGTCCAGGAGGGGCGCCTGGGCGACGTGGACCTCCGCGGCGTGCGCGCCGTCGTGGCCGCCAAGTACCCCAACGCCATCCACGAGGGCCACGGCCACGTGGTGTTGTTCGTGGACCAGAAGGCCAGCGCGGACCAGGTGAATGCCCTGGTGAGCATCCTGTCGGGCCAGGCCGGCGGCATGCCGTGGGAGGCGATCGCCCCCACGATCGAGAAGTTCGAAGGCCCCATCCTGCGCCCCATCGAGTTCGGGGCCAAGGGCCAGCAGGGCCATGTCCGCATTGCCGGCGCGGTCGAGGTCGAGACCACGCCGCTCCGCAATCCGCTCGCCGGTGGCCAGGAGATCGAGGTCCATATGGTCTATCCCAGGGGCGGCATCCTCTGGAACGACGGCAACCTCGTGACCACCAGCACCATGCGCGTGACCCACGACTCGCTCCGGATGGAGTGGCCCGGCAAGTTCGGGGTCATCGCCGAGGTGACCTGGACCAACGCCGCCTGAGGCAACCGCCAGGCTAGGGAATCGCGCCCGAGCAGGGTCGCGAGTCCTATCGCGGAACCAGCGGGAGCGTCACATACGAACGATGGGCCGCATCGTGGAACACCCGCTGGTGCGCCACGACGAACGTGCTGTCCCGCTCGTTGCTGCCGCCGGTGTTGAGATTGCGATCGTATTTGGGGAACAGGGCAGACGACACGGTCACGCGGATCCGGTGGCCCGGCGGAAACACCCGTGAGGTGAACCAGAGATCCACGGTGTAGCGCTCCGGGCGGCCGGGCGAAAGCGGCACGGTGCGATCGAAGCCCCGGCGGAATCTCGCTCGCGCCACGCCGTCCTGCACCCGCCGGGCAGTGCCGTCTGGCGCCACGTCCAGCAGCATCACGTTCCAGTCGGCATCCCGCGCGTCGCTCGCGGCCCAGAGGGTCGCCGACATCGGCCCGGTGACCTCCAGCGGCCGGCTGAGCGGCGCCGAGGTGAACACCAGCACGTCCGCCCGCGCCCGGTCGAGCGCGGCAAAGTCCTCGTTGAGCGAGGTCTCCAGCTCGCGCGAGTCGATCGGGTACGGCGTCGGATCGGCGGGGTCGTAGGTGAAGGTGTCGGCGGCGGCGGTGCTCGCCGGCAACGTGTCGAGCCCGCCGTTGCCTGCGCTGGTGTTGGCCGTCCCGGCCGACGTCAGGTACCAGCGCGTGGGCACCGCCCGAGCCGGTGGCCAGGCGGACTCCCGCCGCCAGCGGTTGTCCCCGATCACGAACAGGGTGGCCGCCGGCTCGCGCTCGGCCCCGTTGTCCTTTCCCAGGAGCCAGTGGTCGAACCACCGGAGCTGGAGCGCCCGGGTGTCCACCCGGGCCTCCGGCCCGAAGTCGCCTGCCACGAAGTCGATCCCGCGGTGGGCGCCCGGTCCCATGACCAGCTTGAGCGGCGGGTGGCCCGTCACGCGGGCCAGGGCCGTGGTGTAGTCGATCGGCCCGCGCGAGTCGTCATACCATCCGGAGATCTGGAGCACCGGCGCCCGGACGCGCGCGATCCGGAGGGTGACCGAGCGCGCCCGCCAGTAGGCGTCGAGCGTCGGGTGGTCGAGCCAGCGATCCCATAGCGCCACCCTCCCGCAGCCGAGCCGCTGCGGCAGATCGGCCAGCGGCAGGTGCGGCAGCGCCGGGCCCAGATCGAGATCGCCGATATCCGTGAGCGTGCGCGCGCGCATCAGGCAGGCCCAGGCCACGTTCACCGGCGAGAAGACCATGTCCTCATACGGCGCGATCCGCCAGGGGTCGCCGGTGGCGGCCGAGGGAGCCAGCGCGGCCAGGTGCGGCGGTGCGCTGACGGCGGCGTACCACGCGAGCCGTCCCTCGTCGGAGTGGCCGATCATCCCGACGCGTCCGTTGGCCCCTGGCAGCCGGGCCGCCCACTCGACCGCGTCGTAGCCGTCCGCGATGTCGGTATCGTAATCCCCGAAGCTGTCACCGTCGGAGACGTCGCGGCCGCGCACGTGCTGGGCGACGAAGATGTAGCCGCGCGAGGCCCACCAGCGGCCCGCCTTCGGGAGGATCCGTTCGTAAGGCGTGCGCTGGAGCACCACGCCGAACGGGCCGGCGCCGACCGGGCGCGCCACGTAGCTAGCCAGCCGCGCGCCGCCCCGGGTTCGCATGAACACGAGGGTGTCCTCGGTGACGGCGTACTGCGAGTCGGACACCGGGCCCGGCCACGGTGAGACCGCGGTCTCCACCACGAACGGCGTCGACCGTCGGAGCAATCGGAGCCGAGGGCCGGTGCGGCGGCCGCTGTCGCCCAGGACGCCAGCCAGCGTGTCCCCGTGCCACGCGGCGGCGAGCTCACCAGAGGCCGCGTTCGACAGAATCATCGAATCGCCGCTCGCCCTCGTTCGGGTCACCTCCAGCATCGGCCAGCCGTTGCGCCAGCGGATGGCGCCACGGATGTCTCCGCTGTCCCGCGCGAAATGCGCGAACCCTTGTCGCCGCCACCCTTCGAAGCCGGCGTGCGGCGTCGTGCCCGGGGCGACATAGACGTCCCAGTCACCGGCCAGGGACGGTCCCGCAGGGCGGCCGCGCGCGGGCTGATCGTGGCTTGGGGCGCAGGCGGCGAGCGCGAACAGCGCGAGAAAGGCGGGGAACCGGCGTGTGCTGGGTCGAATCATTTGACTGTCATGGGGTGAACCTACCTCCTTGGCTCATAGCGCATGGCCACCGCTCCCGAGCCGAGCTCCAGACGGCTCATCAGCTTCAGGTCAACCGGCTTCGACAGCCCGGCGAACAACGTCGGCCCATGGCCCACCAGCCGGGGATGCACGATGAGCTCGTACTCGTCGATCAGTCCCAGCTCCGCCAAAGCCTGCGGGAGCATCACGCCTCCCACGAACAGCCCGTTGCCCGGCTCCTGCTTGAGCCGCCGCACCGCCGTGCCCAGGTCGCCGCGCACCAGCTCCGCGTTCCAATCGACCTGTTCCAGCGTGCTCGACACGACGTACTTCTTCGCCGCGTCCATGGTACGGGCAAAGGGCTCCATCCAGTCGGGCCTCGTTCCCGGCGGCACGGGGTGCCGCCATGCGGCCTCCATCATCTGATACGTCACCCGCCCGAGCAGCAGGGCGTCGGCCCGGCCGATGATCTCGGCCGCGTGGCGATGCAGGCCTTCGTCGGGGATCACAGCCCGATGATCGCAGCAGCCGTCCAGGGTGACGTTGATGGAGTACCGCAGGGGGCGCATCGCGTTGCTCCGCGCTCGGTCGGATGTTTTTGGTGACCGCAGCTAGTCGACGATGAACAACGTCGGCCCATGGCCCACCAGCCGGGGA
>DASSMN010000587.1:0-4834 GCA_035688885.1 Gemmatimonadales bacterium | reverse complement strand
CTACACCCGCGCCCTGCTCAAGATCTCGGGCGAGGCGCTGGGTGGCGAGAAGGCCTCGGGCCTCGACTTTCACGTCGTCGAGGCCTTCGCGGAAGAGATCAAGGCGGTGCATGCCCTGGGCGTGCACCTGGCGCTGGTCGTCGGCGGCGGCAACATCATCCGGGGCGCCACCGCCAGCCGGGAAGGGCTGGACCGGGTGTCGGCCGACTACATGGGCATGCTGGCCACGGTCATCAATGCCCTGGCGCTGCAGGACGTGCTCGAGAAGATCGGGGTGGACACGCGGGTCATGACCGCCATCCGCATGGAGTCGCTGGCCGAGCCGTACATCCGGCGGCGGGCCATCCGCCACCTGGAGAAGGGACGCCTCATCATCTTTGCCGCCGGCACCGGCAACCCGTTCTTCTCCACCGACACGGCCGGCGTCCTTCGCGCGCTCGAGATCGAGGCGCAGGTGATCCTCAAAGCCACCAACGTCGACGGCGTGTACACCGGCGATCCGCGCACCGATCCCTCGGCGACGTTCATTCCCGAGCTCACCTACCAGGAAGCCATCGTCAAGAACTACGCGGTCATGGACGCCAACGCGTTCGGCCTGTGCAAGGCCAACCAGCTGCCCATCGTGGTGTTCAACATCAACCAGCCCGGTGCCATCTCCCGAGTGCTGCGGGGCGACCGGGTAGGAACTCTCGTCCGATGAATACCATTCCCGAGCTCACCAAGCACGCCCGCGAGCTGATGCACAAGGCGGTGGAGAGCACCAAGCGCGAGTTCAGCGGCATCCGCAGCGGCAAGGCCAGTGCCTCGCTGCTCGATGTGGTGCGGGTGGAAGCGTACGGCAATGCCATGGCGCTCAACCAGGTGGCCATGGTTGCCGCGCCCGAGCCCCGGTTGCTCACCGTGCAGCCGTTCGATAAATCGCTCACCCAGGCCATCGAAAAGGCCATCCGCGATTCCGACCTGGGGCTCAACCCCGCCACCCAGGGCACCCTCATCCGCGTGCCGCTGCCGGCTCTCTCCGAGGAGCGTCGCAAGGAGCTGGTCAAGGTGGTGCACAAGCTGGCGGAGGAAGGCCGGATCGCGGTGCGGCACGCCCGCAACGAGACGATGAGCAAGATCAAGAAGCTCGAGAAGGTGTCCGAGGACGACAAGACCCGGGCCGAGAAGGATGTCCAGAAGCTCACCGACGAGCATATCAAGCAGATCGACGGTCTGATCCACTCCAAAGAAGCCGAGATCATGGAAGTCTGACCGGATGAGCGACGATCTCCTCCGCCGGATTCACGCGCACGGCTCGGTCCCGACGCACATCGCCGTCATCATGGATGGGAACGGCCGGTGGGCCAAGGGCCGAGCGTTGCCCAGGCCGCTGGGCCATCACGCCGGCATGCGCGCGGTGCGGGAGGTGATCCAGGGCTGTCTCGACGCCGACGTGGGCGTGCTCAGCCTGTTCGCCTTCAGCCAGGAGAACTGGCAGCGGCCCGCCGGCGAGATCGACGCGCTGATGAGCCTGCTGGAGGAATACATCGCGCGCGAGGTCGACAACCTGCGCGAGAAGCGGGTCGGCGTCCGGATCCTGGGCGATCTTGCGCGGCTCACGCCGGCCGCGCGGCAGGCGGTCGTCCGCGTGATGGCCGAAACCGCCGGCGGCACCGAGCTGGCGCTCAACCTCTGCATCTCGTACAGCAGCCGGGCCGAGATCACCCACGCGGCGCGGCAGCTGGCCGAAGACGCCATGGCCGGCCGGCTCGATCCCGCGGACATTGACGAAGAGGCGGTGGCCCGCCGCCTCTATACCGCTCCCTGGCCCGATCCCGACCTGCTGATCCGCACCTCCGGCGAGATGCGGATCTCCAACTTCCTGTTGTGGCAGCTGGCCTACGCCGAGCTGTACGTGACGCCCGTCCTGTGGCCGGACTTCACCCGCCGGCACCTGTTCGAAGCCATCCTCGAATTTCAGCGGCGCGACCGCCGGTTCGGGCGCGTCTCGGTCTGATGGACGCCAATCTGGTCCGGCGAGTGGGATTCGCCGTGGTGGCGATCCCTTTGGCCCTGGGCATCGTCTGGTACGGCGGCCTTCCGCTCGCCCTTCTGCTCGCCGCCGCGGGCGGCCTCGCCACGCGCGAGCTGTTCGATCTGGCGGAGCGCGGCCAGGTGCGGCCCGCGCGCCTGCTCGGCCTGGTGAGCGCCGTGGCCGTGGCGCCGCTCACGTACGCCACGATGGCCAGCGAGGACTTCCGGGGTGTGATGGCGGGTGCCTGGCCTTACGCCGCCGGCCTCTGGCTGCTGGTGGTGCTGCTCTGGGCGCTTGCGGCTCGCGGGCCCGGCGAGCGGCCGCTCGAGGCCGTGGCCGTGACGGTCCTGGCGGTCGCCTACACGGCGGGGTTGCCGGCATTCCTGCTGGCCATCCGACACAGCGGGTTCGAGCGGCGAAGCTGGGCCGGGGCGTGGCTGGTCTTCTTTCCGCTGGTGGTTACCTGGGCGGTGGACACGGCGGCCATGTTCGGCGGCCGCGCCATCGGGGGGCCCAAGCTTGCCCCGACCGTGAGCCCGGGCAAGACTCGATCGGGCAGTCTCGCGGGAGTGCTGGGCGGCCTGGCGGTTGCGCCCCTGTTCGCCTGGCTGGTGTTCCCCCGGGTGGGCCTCGGCATCCCGCTGTGGCAGCTGGTGGCCATCGCCGCCGTGCTCGGCGTCATCGGTCAGGCGGGCGACCTCGCCGAGTCGCTGTTCAAGCGCGAAGCCGGGGTCAAGGACTCGAGCCACCTCATTCCGGGCCACGGGGGCGTGCTGGATCGGCTCGACTCGCTCTACTTCGTCGTGCCGGCGGCCGCCGCGCTGTACCGCGTCTTTGGGATCATCCGATGAGCGCCCGCGGCGTTGCCGTCCTGGGCTCCACCGGCTCCATTGGCCAGAGCACGCTGGCCGTGCTGCGCCGCCAGGCGGACCACTTCCGGGTGGTGGCGCTGACCGCGGGCAAGAACGTCGACGCCTTCGACGCGCAGGTCCGCGAGTGGCGGCCGGCGTTCGCCGGGCTCGCGGCGTCCAGCAACGGGGCGCCCTACCCCAGCGGGCCCGAGGTGCTGCTCCAGGCGGCCACCCTTCCCGAGGTGGACGTGGTGGTCAACGCCGTGGTCGGCGCCGCCGGGCTCGATGCCACGCTCGCGGCCCTCAGGGCGGGGAAGCGGGTCGCCCTGGCCAACAAGGAGACGCTGGTGATGGCCGGCGACCTGGTGGCCCAGGCTGCCTGCGCCGGCGGCGGCGAGCTGGTGCCGGTGGACTCGGAGCACAGCGCCGTGCTTCAGTGCGTCACCGGCCGCGACGCCAATCTCTGCCGTCTCATTCTTACCTGCTCGGGCGGTCCCTTTCGCGAGTGGCCCGCCGAACGGGTGCGGACGGCCACGGTCGAGGAGGCGCTTCGCCATCCCACCTGGCGGATGGGCAGCAAGATCACGGTGGACAGCGCGACGCTCGCCAACAAGGCCCTGGAGCTGATCGAGGCGCATCACCTGTTCGGCCTGTCCTACGACGCGCTCGAGGTGGTGGTGCACCCGCAGAGCATCGTGCATGCGTTCGTCGAGTTCTGCGACGGCAGCGTGATTGCCCAGCTCGGCTTCCCGTCGATGGAGCTGCCGATCCTGTACGCGCTCACCCATCCGGCGCGCCTCCCGGACGACGGGATCCGGCGGTTCGATCCGGTCGCCGCAGGCTCGCTGACCTTCGAGCCGGTCCGGACCGACGTGTTTCGGGCCCTCGCGGCCGGCATTGCGGCCGGACGGGCGGGCGGCATTTCTCCGGCGGTGTTCAACGCCGCCAACGAGGTCGGGGTGGCCGCCTTTCTGGCCGGCGAAATTCCGTTCGGGCGAATCAGCGAGATCATCGAAGAGGTGTTGGCGCAGCATCGGCCCGGACCGGCCGCCAGCCTGGCCGGGGTCCGCGAGGCCGATCAGTGGGCGCGCTCCCGGGCGCGCGACATCGTGAGACGTACCTGAGGGTTCCGTGCTGACGCTCATTTCTCTGATCGTAGTGCTGGGCGTGCTGGTCTTCGTGCACGAGGCCGGTCACTTCGTGGCCGCCAAGTGGGCGGGTATCTACGTCCACCGATTCTCGCTCGGACTGGGGTCGCCCATTCCCTGGCTCACTACCCGCCGCGGCGAGACCGAGTACTCGATCTCGTGGCTGCCCCTGGGCGGCTACGTGAAGATGGCCAGCCGCGAGGAGGACGCGTCGAGCAGTGCGCTCGAGGGCGGCCGCCCCGAGGACGTCGTGCCGCCCGACCGGATGTTCGAGGCCAAGCCGGTGTGGGTGCGGATGATCGTGATCCTGGCCGGGGTCACGATGAACGCCCTGTTCGCCTGGCTGCTGTTCACGTTTCTGTCAGCGAAGAACGGGCGCCCGATCGACCCCGTTACGACCGTCGGCCGGGTCGTGGACGAGCTGTTGCCGCCCGAAGCCGCCGCATTCAAGCAGATCCCGCCCGGCACCCGCATCGTTCGGGTGAACGGCACGACGGTGGCCACCTGGGACGACATCACCAACGCCATCGCCACCACGCCGGATCCCGAGGTGCGCCTGGAGCTGGCCGACGGCTCGGTGGTGACGGCGCCGATCCATCCCGACGCCATCGAGGAGCGGAACAAGGCCGCGCAGGCGCTCCAGCCGTACCGGGCGCCGGTCGTGGGTCAGGTGCTGCCCAGCCGGCCGGCCTCGCGGGCCGGCATCGAGCCGGGCGATACCATCGTGGCGGTCAATGGGCATCCCGTCACCCAGTGGTATGACCTGCTCGAGCTGCTCCAGAAGAACGGAGCGCGACCCATTCAGGTCGGGGTGGCGAGGA
>DASSMN010000027.1:0-10460 GCA_035688885.1 Gemmatimonadales bacterium | reverse complement strand
GCCGCCCATGGTGGGGAGCAGCGCCTGGGGCCGCTCGGCGGCGATGATCGCCTCGGCGGCTTCGACGGTGACCGGCTCGATGTACGTCCGGTGCGCGAGCTCCGGGTCGGTCATGATGGTCGCGGGGTTCGAATTGACCAGCACGACCCGATACCCCTCTTCCTTGAGCGCCCGCACCGCCTGGGTTCCGGAATAGTCGAACTCGGCGCCCTGTCCGATGACGATAGGGCCCGAGCCGATGAGGAGGATCGTCTTGAGGTCAGTCCGCTTCGGCATCGACCAGTTCCTGGAGCGTCTGTGCGAGTGAGAGGGTCGGCGCCCACCCTGTGGCGCGACGGAGTTTAGTCGAATCCCCCACCAGGTGGGTGATGTCGGCCCGACGGGTGAGCGCCGGATCGGCTACCGGCGAGACCGCCGTGCCCATGAGCGTGGCGAGCTGCCGGAACACGTCGGCGAGCGCGACGCCTTCGCCCCGGGCCACATTGTACGCCTCGCCGGGGCGGCCATCCACCAGCAGCCGACGGTAGGCGGCCACCACGTCGCGCACGTCGAGCAGGTCGCGCACCGGCCGCAGGTTGCCGACGGCAACCTGGCTCGCTCCCGAACGGTGGGCTGCCTTGATGCGCGACACCCAGGCCGGCACCGCGTACGTCACGGCCTGACCGGGGCCCGTGTGGCTGAACGGGCGCGCCACCACGATCCGGAGCCCGGCACGGCGCCACGCCTCCATGGCCGCCACCTCGGCGCCCACCTTGCTCGCGGCATAGGCGGAGACGGGCTCGAGTGGATCGGTCTCCTGCCGTGGGGCGCCGGAGCCTGCACCGTAGACCTCGCCGGACGAGACCACCAGCACCACCGGGTCGGCGTCGCCCGACTCCTTGAGGGCGGCGGCGGCCCCGACCAGCCGCGCGGTGCCCGAGGCGTTCACGTCCCACGCCGCCCCCGGATCTCCTTGGGCCTCCCGTACCGAGGCGACGGCAGCCAGGTGCACCACCGCCTCCGGGCCCCACGCGAGCGCGGCCCGGACCGATCCGTCGTCGCCCAGCTCGAGCGGAACCACCTGCACCGGCGTTCCCGTCGCGGAGTAACGGCTCCAGTTTACCGCCGGCCCGCCCGGACGGCACCCGGCCGCCACCGCATCGCCCGCTTGGAGAAGGTGTCGCACCAGGTGCCGCCCGACGAAGCCGTCGGCACCGGTGACGAGCACTCTCACGGACGATCCATCATCGCGCCGTCCGCCCGGCCAACGGCGCGGCCAGGCCGAGCCGCTCGAGGTCGGCGTCCACCATCATGGTCACCAGATCCGCGAAACCCACCTTGGGCGCCCAGCCGAGCTCACGCCGGGCCTTGGACGGATCGGCAAGAAGCACATCGACCTCGGCGGGCCGGTAGTACCGGGGGTCGCTCACCACGTACTTGCGGTAGTCGAGGCCGACGTGGGCAAACGCCAGCTCCACCAGCTCACGCACGCTGTGGGCCTCGCCGCTCCCCACGACGTAGTCCCGCGGGCTGTCCTGCTGGAGCATCCGCCACATGGCTTCGACGTAGTCACCGGCATAGCCCCAGTCGCGGCGCGCATCGAGGTTGCCCATCCTGAGCTCGTTGGCCAGCCCCAGCTTGATGCGGGCCACGCCGTCAGTGACCTTGCGGGTCACGAACTCGATGCCGCGGCGGGGAGACTCGTGGTTGAAAAGGATGCCGCTCACGGCAAAGAGGCCGTACGACTCGCGGTAATTGACCGTAATCCAGTGCCCGTACACCTTGGCGACGCCATAGGGCGAGCGGGGATAGAAGGCCGTGCTCTCCCGCTGGGGCGTCTCGGTCACCTTGCCGAACATCTCGGACGAGCTGGCCTGATAGAACCGCGCGCTGGGATGCACCAGCCGGATGGCCTCGAGGATGCGGGTGACGCCGAGCGCCGTGAATTCGCCGGTGAGCACCGGTTGGGTCCAGGAGGTGGGCACGTAGGACTGCGCCGCCAGATTGTAGACCTCGTCCGGGCGGGTCTCCTGCAGCACGACCGTGAGCGAGTGCTGGTCCAGCAGGTCCGCCGCCACGACCTCGATCCGGTCGAGCAGGTGTTCCACCCGCTCATAGCTGTGGTGGCTGGTCCGCCGGACGACGCCCACCACCTCGTACCCCTTCCCCAGCAGCAGCTCCGCGAGGTAGGACCCGTCCTGCCCGGTGATCCCGGTGATAAGCGCCTTAGGCATCGAGCCGCGTGCCCCGAGGTTGTGTCATCGGCTTTCGTCCATTAGGTTTGTGGGCTTTCCGGCGGTCTGGCCGCCGGGCGTACTGTAGATGTTTCTTACCCGACCGACCGTCTGACCACTGACCGTCCGACCGTCCGTCTCACTCGAAGGTAGGAGTTTATGGCTCGGGTTTGCTCCGTGTGCGGCAAGGGGCCGGTCACCGGCAACAACGTCAGCCACGCCAACAATCGCACCAAGCGCCGCTGGTACCCGAATCTGCAGACCGTGCGGGTGCTGGTCGAGGGCGCGCCCAAGCGTATCCGGGTGTGCACGCAGTGCCTGAAGAGTAACCGGATCACCAAAGCGCCCAAGGCGACCGCCGCGGCGGTCTGAGCGTCCGGCCGGAGGCAGTGGGCCACGGCCAACCGCTCCCGAAGGCATGAAAAAGGGGACCCCAGGGTCCCCTTTTTTGTTGCCGGAAGCCGAGACGTAGGTCACTCGGAGAGCAGCTCGATCCGGGCGATGTCCGCGCCATCGCCGTCGCGGTGGCCCAGCTTGAGAATGCGGGTGTACCCCCCCGGCCGAGCGGCGAAGCGCGGGCCGATTTCGCTGAAGAGGCGCGACAGCGTCTCGCGGCTCTTGATCTTCCGCTCTACCAGCCGGCGCGCGTGCAGGTCGCCCCGGCGCGCCAGAGTGATGAGCTTCTCGGCGAACGGCCGCAGCTCCTTGGCCTTGGCCTCGGTGGTGATGACCCGGCCATGCTCGAACAGGCTGCTGGCCATGTTGTTGAGCAGCGCCCGCCGATGGCTCGACGTGCGGCTCAGCTGCCGGCCTTTGGCGCGGTGGCGCATTACTGGATCTCCCCGGCGCCGGCGGACGGGTGGGCCATGGGCGGGGTACCGGAGCGAAGCACGCGCAGCTCGCCGTCGGTCTCCTCGAAGGCCATCCCGAAGTTCAGTCCCTCGCGCTGCAGCAGCTCGGCGATTTCGCTCAGCGCCTTCTCACCCACGTTCTTGACCTTGAGCAGATCGTCCTCGCTGAACTCCACCAGATCCTTGAGCGTGCGGATGTTGGAGTTCTTGAGCGAGTTGAGCGACCGCACCGAGAGGCCGAAGTCGTCGATCGGCCGCGCCAGCCGTTGGCGCAGGTTGGCGCCATTCCCGGCCCCGGCGCCCGCGCCGGCATCGCGCATGGTGGGCACCTTGCCGAAGTCCACGAAGTACTGGAAGTGGACCTGGGCCAGCGCCGCCGCGTAGGCGATGGCGTCTTCCGGCGTGATGGTGCCGTTGGTTTCGACCTGGACGGTGAGCCGATCGTAGTCGGTGCGCTGGCCGACGCGGGTTTCCGCCACCGCGAAGTTGGCGCGCCGGACCGGGTTGTAGATGGCGTCGATCCGCACCAGATCCACCGGCAGCGACCGGTCGGCCGGGTGCATCTCGGCTTCGACGTAGCCCCGGCCCTTGTTCACGTACAGCTCCATGGTGACGTCGCGGTCATCCTGGAGGGTGAACAGCAGGTGATCGGGGTTCTTGATGGTGACGGCCCCGTGCTCCTGGATGTCGCGGGCGTACACCGGCCCGGCGCCATCGCGGCGAATGTGGAGCACGGCCTCGTCCACCTCATCGCTCAGCACCAAGGTGAGCGCCTTGAGGCGCTGCACGATCTGATGCACGTCCTCCAGCACGCCCTGCACGGTCTGGTGCTCGTGCACCACGCCGTCCAGGCGGAAGCCCCACACCGCGCTGCCGCGGAGCGAGGACAGCAGAAGCCGGCGAAGCGAATTGCCGAGCGTGTAGCCGAACCCACGCTCCAGCGGCTGGAGGCGGAACTCGGCGGCGTTGGGGTTGTCGTCCCGCTTCGTCATCTCGACGAGATGCGGACGCACCAATCCAGTCAGGTCAATGGTCATGGTCACTTAGAGTACAGCTCGACGATGAGCTGTTCCTGTGCGTTGATCGGGATCGCCTCGCGCGTCGGGCGCTCGGTTACGCGGCCCGCGGCCTTGTCAGCATCGACCGAGAGCCAGGCCACCGCCTGCCCGCGCCCGGCCAGTTCCTGCGCCAGCTTCACGGCCACGAGCTCGCGGCTGGCGGGGGCCACGCGCACTTCCTCGCCCGGTGCCACCCGGTAGGCCGGGATGTCTACCCGGCCGCCGTTCACTTCGACGTGCCCATGGGTGATGAGCTGCCGGGCCGCCTTTCGGCTGCTCGCGAAGCCCATCCGGTGCACGATGTTGTCCAGCCGACTCTCGAGGGCCACCAGCAGGTTGGTTCCCTTTACGCCGGCCTCACCCGTCACCGCGGCGAACGTGTTGCGGAACTGCCGCTCGCTCAGCCCATAGAGGCGCTTGACCTTCTGCTTCTCGCGCATCTGCCGGGCGTACTCCGACACCTTGCGCGGCCGAGCCGTCTGGCCGTGCTGACCAGGCGCGTACGCCCGCCGCTCGACGGGGCACTTCTCGGTCAGACACTTGGTGCCCTTCAAGAACAGCTTACCGCCTTCGCGCCGGCACAGCCGGCAACTGGGGCCGACGTACCGCGACACTCAGACCCGCCGCTTCTTGGGCGGGCGGCAGCCGTTGTGCGGGATCGGCGTGACGTCGCGAATGGATACGACGCGCAGCCCGACCGAGGCCAGCGCCTGGATGGCCGACTCGCGTCCGCTGCCGGGGCCCTGGACCCGCACGTGCACCCGCCGGAGCCCGAGGTTCATGGCCTCGCGTCCGCAGTTCTCCGCGGCGACGGTGGCGGCGAACGGGGTGCTCTTCTTGGAGCCCTTGAAGCCGGCCTTGCCTGCCGAGCCCCACGCGAGGGCATTGCCCTTCATGTCCGTGATGGTGATCAGCAGGTTGTTGAACGTGGCCGAGATGTGGGCCACGCCCTCGGACTCGACGACCTTCTTGCCACGCTTCGGGCCCGGCGCCTTGGCCGGAGCAGGAGTGGGGGCGGTCATTTACTTCTTCGTCACTTTCTTCTTGCCGGCAATGGCCCGCCGCGGACCCTTCTTGGTCCGGGCGTTGGTATGGGTCCGCTGACCGCGGACCGGAAGCCCGCGCCGATGACGGATGCCGCGATAGCTTCCGATGTCCATCAATCGCTTGATGTTCATCGCGATCTCGGTGCGGAGAGCACCCTCCACCTTGACCGAGCGCTCGATGATCTGCCGGAGCCGAGCCACCTCGGCGTCCGAGAGGTCACGCACGCGGGTATCGGGACTCACGCCGGTCTCGCTCAGGATGCGGCCACTGGTGGGCCGACCGATGCCGAAGATGTAGGTGAGCGCCACTTCGACGCGCTTCTCGCGCGGAAGGTCTACGCCTGCGATGCGCGCCATGGTCAGCCCTGCCGCTGCTTGTGCTTGGGATTGCGCTTGCAGATGATGCGGGTCACGCCCTGTCGCTTGACGACTTTGCAGTGCTCGCAGATCGGCTTGACGCTGGAACGAACCTTCACTGGGGTCTCCGGGGCCGGTTAAGGACTAGCTATCCAATATAGGCTGGCCCGGGAAGTCATGCAAGGAGGGGGGTTTAACCCCGGCACCGGGGCCGACCCAGCACTTGCCAGTCCGCCCAGCAAGCCTGGGCCGAATGCCAGCAGGGAGAGCGTTCGGACACCGCGGCCTGTGGGTCCCTGCCGACAGCGGGCACCCGCGCCACCCCTCGAACGAGTGCCGCGCGGGCCTCCCCCGGCGATACACCTAGCGAACTACAATCCGCCCGGTCATCAGGTTCCCGTGCACCGCACAGTTGTACGTGTAGGTCCCGGCCTGGGAAAACTGAAAGTGATACGACTGGTCATTGCCGGTGAGCTCCGCGCTGCTCGTAAACGCCGTGGCGCCCGTGGAATTCACGCTGTGGGTCGTCGCACCGGTGTTGACCCAGGTCCAGGTGACCGTCCCGTCCACAGCCACCGTGTCGACCGCCGGGTTGGAGGTGCCGTTTCGCACGCTGGTGAAGCTGATGTTCTGTACCTTTACGCCGATGGTGGTTGGAGGCGGCGGTGGGGGTGGCGGCGGTCCGCCGCCGGTCGCGGTGGCGGTGAAAGTCAGCGGCGAGCCGGTAGCGCCCTGGACCGCCGCCTGAGCGGACTGGCTGCCGGCGGTGGGGCCCAGCGTCCAAGTGCTGGCGGCAACTCCGGACCCGTCGGTCGTCCCGGCGCTAGGGTCGAGGCTGCCGCCGGTGGTGGACCAGGCGACGCTCACGCCCGACTGCGGACTCCCGTCGCGCGTGACGGTGATCCTGAGTTGGTTGGGCAGGGCCTGTGAAACCGGGCCGGTTTGAAGGTCACCGCTTGTCTTGGCGAGTACCGGCGGCGATGGATTGGGACCAGCGTTACTACCGCCGCCGCCCCCACAGCCCGCGACGAGCATCGCGAGCCCAGCCGCGCACGTAACCAGTTCGCGCATCCGTCCTCCTGGCAGATATCCTCGGGATCAGGTGAGCTTCATCCCGATGGAACGCCGCAAGGACGGCCAATGTGACCTGGCTGCGCCAGCCCTTCATCGCGGCTGATCGGCTTCCGTATCGGCGCCGGCGGGCCTCAGCTGACCACCCGAAGCTCCACCAGCCGCCACCCGGCGCGTCCCTTTCGATAGCCCAGAAGCAGGCCCTGAACCCGGACCTCCTGGGTGCCGGCAATCCGGTAACGTCGTTGGAGCTCGACATATCCCCGCCCGGGCTCGGTCTCGCGGGCCGCCCGCACCACGGTTTCCACCTCCTGGGCCGGCGCGAAGAAATCCGTCAGCAGGGCCGCCGCCTGTTCCGGCCCCAGGGCGGCCGATGGGTCAGCGCCAGGGAGCTGTACCAGAAGCCGAGGGCTGTCGGCCACCAGGGTGGCGGCATTGTGGTGGAACCACGCCTGCCTGGCGTGCTCGGCCGCCGCGTCCAGGCCGGCGTCGGCCTGCTGCGCCCGAGCGGAGAACGGAAGCAGGAGCGCGGCCAGAACTAAGAGCCGATGCACTGCGCCTCCTCGAGCAGCCCGCGGAATGCCGCCGCGGGATCCGCCGCCTGCAGGATGGGCCGGCCCACCACCAGATGAGTTGCGCCGGCGGCCACGGCCTCCGCGGCCGTCGCCACCCGGACCTGGTCGCCACGCGCGTCGCCCCGTCCGCGAATCCCGGGCACCACGATCCATGCGTCCGATCCCACGACCGCACGCACCAGGGCCACCTCCCGTGGAGAGCAGACCACACCGGCCAGTCCGGCTCGCATGGCTTCGCCGCTCTGTCGCTCGACCTCGCGGGGAAGGTCCACCTCCGACCGGCCGACCGCTCGGGCGTAGCTCGTCGGGTCGTGCGACGTCAGTACCGTGACCCCGACGATGCCGGGGCGACCATCCGCCGCCACGGCCGCCGCTTCCATCATCCGGGCGCCCCCCAGCGTGTGGACCGTGGCCATCGATACGCCCACGGCGCGCGCCGATGATACCGCCTCCGCCACCGTGTTAGGGATGTCGTGCCACTTGAGATCCAGGAACACCCGCAGCCCGCGGTCGGTCAGCACCCGGAGGAGATCGGGACCCTCTCGCGTCATCAGGATACTTCCCACCTTGACCCAGCGCGCGTCCGGCAAGCGGTCCAGCAGCCGAATCGCGTCAGACCCGCACGGCAAGTCCAGCGCGATGATCACTTCAGCCATGGTCGCGCTCCAGCTCACGAATGATCCGTTCGGGAAGCCGCGGATCGGCCAGCGCTGCGGTTCCGATCCCGACCAGCGAGGCCCCGGCCCGCAGGTACTGGCGCACGTCGGTGGCGGACCGAACCCCACCGAGGCCGATGACCGGCATGCCGGCGGTCCGTTCGACGACCCTGGCCACCGCGAGGACGCCCACCGGCAGCAGTACCGGGCCGCTCACCCCGCCGTTTCCGTTGCCCAGGCGGGGGGCCCCGTTCTGCTCCGCAAAGAGGAGGCCGGGAAGCGTGTTTACGACCGACACGGCATCGGCCCCGGCATCTCGGGCCACCAGCGCCATGCCCGGGATGTCCGGCAGGACCGGCGACAGCTTGGCCGAGATCGGAAGGCGGGTCCGGGCTCGGCATGAGGCGACGATCCGCCGCACGCACTCGGGGTCCGCACCGAACTCGATGCCGCCCGCGCTGGTGTTGGGACACGACAGATTGAGCTCGAACCCGGCGATGCCGGGCGCCCCGTCGAGGCCGTCCACCACTCGGGCGTACTCCTCGATGGTGAACCCGACCACGTTGACCAGCACCTGAGCGCGCCGAACATGGCTGGCAAGCCATGGCAGCAGCTCGGCGCGAACCGCGTCGAGGCCCGGGTTGGCCAGTCCGACCGAGTTGAGCATCCCCCCGCGGAACTCGGCTACCCGGGGTGGAGCGTTGCCCTGGCGCGGAGCTAGCGACACGGCCTTGGTGATCAGGCCGCCCAACCGGTCGAGGTCCATGACCCCGTCGAGTTCGCGCCCGAACCCGGCCGTGCCGGCCGCGAGGACTAGCGGATTCTGAAAGCGACGGCCGAGAAGAATTCGGGAGAGGTCGTGGGCGGTCGCGCTCACTGCTCGACGCCGCGGCGCCGCGATGTCGTGGTATCCCGCGCGGTGGACGCCGGTCGCTGAGGGCTTGGTGCGTCGTCGGGCCTGGCGGCCGGCGGTTTCACCGAGGGCGCGCTGCTCCCGGGACGCACGAGATCCTCTCTCAACACGCCCTGCCTGGGCTGCGCCCGGGGGGCCGCGAGGTCGGGTCGCGGCGCACCAGCGCCGCGGCGAGGGACCAGAATCGGTTGCGCGGCAGCAAAGGTCTGCAACGAGTCCTCCAGCTGACGATAGCCCGGCGACTCTTCCCCCCTGACGAGCGCGAGGTAGGGACTGTCGTGGTACAGGCTATCCAGCCGGCTGTGGATACCGTCAGGATCCTGAGGATCGAGCTGCTGGGCGGCCAGAAGGGCCTTGGGAGCGTAAGGGGAAGCCGGCCATCCGTCCGCCAGGCGACGGAAGAGCGTGGCAGCAAGCAGCGGGGCATGGATCGAATCCCGCGCCGATTCCGCGCCGAGGAAGAGTCGGAGATCGCCCTGGGGGACGCCTGGCCGGGCCGAATCGTCGAGCTGCCGGAGCTGCTCTAGTTCCAGCTGGAGCGCCGCCGCCTCGACGCCAGCCGCCGTCGTCTGCCCCGCCAGCGCCGCCAGCGAATCGCCCTGCCGTCCAAGATCCTCGACCGTGCGCGCGGAGCTCAATCCGGCTCGGAGCAGTCGAAGCCGTGCCCGTTCTGCGCTTTCGGTCCCAGAGAATTTAGCGGCCTCCTGGAACCGCCCCGTCGCAGCGGCGGAGTCGGTTGCCGCCAGGCGCACGCCATCCTCATAGAGCCGTCGCGCTTTGAGCTCGGGCGAGGCCCGGGCGTCGTCCGCCAACCGGCTCACCAACGCCGAGGCCGCATGCGGGTCCTTCCTCCCGATCGTGGCGACGGCGCTGTCCCATGCAAACGCCGAGTCATGGAGCGCCAGAACCGAGTCGGCGAACGCGAGGGCCTCGTCGGTGTGGCCCGCTCCGGCGAGGGCGAGCAGCAGGTCCTCGCGGGCCCGGGGATCGGGGCTCTCGCGCAGGAGTGTCACCGCCTCTTCGTACTGGCCGCTCATCCGGAGGGCCCGCGCATGCCGGAAGCGGGCCTCGTGGCGGCGCGCGGAGTCGGCGCTGTTGAGCACTTGAGCGAAGGCGACGTCGGCCAGGCCCGCATCGCCCAGCTGCAGCTGGCAGCGGCCCAGGGCCAGTGCGGCCTCCTCGGTGAAATCCGGAGAGAGCCGCACCTGGGCCAGCCGGCCGAGCGGCTCGACGGCGTCCTGACATTGGTTGAGCCGCGCCAGCGCCAGGCCGCGCAGCACGGCGGCCTGGTCGGCGTACTTGCTCCGCGGGTGCCTGAGCACCAGGGAGTCGGCCCTGGTGACGACCTGGCCCCAAAAGCCCTGGGCCTCGAACGGGCGGCCCTCCCGCTCGGCCTTGCGAGCGGACTTGGCCAGCCGGTTGGTGTTGTACATCCCGTTGTAGTAGACGCAGCCGGCCAGGAGGCACACGCCGCCCAGGCGGAGCAGCCGAATTGCGCTCCCGGCGCGGCTCATTGGCCGGCCGCCGAATCCGGCGAGCTGCTGGTCCGCCGTTCGTATTCCAGCAGATACTCCACGATGCCGTCGGCGATGGAGGAGGCCATGGCCTTCTGACTGGTGCGAGTGGTGAGGAAGCGACCGTCCAGCGGGTTGGTGCTGTACCCCAGCTCCACCAGGATGGCCGGGCGACGGGCGGTTGTAAGCACCATGAACCCGGCTTG
>DASSMN010000147.1:0-4536 GCA_035688885.1 Gemmatimonadales bacterium | reverse complement strand
GGATCACCCCCAGATCGGCCCGCGGCTCCTCGGGTACGTCGCGCAGCGTCTCGGCGATGGACTCGCCCGTGACGGTGAGCGCATCGCCGTGCAGCAGCCCGTGAGACAGCAGCATCTTCATGACCTGCGGCACGCCGCCGGCCGCGTGGAGATCGGTGGCCACGTAGCGACCCGACGGCTTGAGATCGCACAACACCGGGACCCGGGCTCGGATGGCCTCGAAGTCGTCGAGGGCGAGCGGCACGCCCGCCGAGTGGGCGATCGCGAGCAGGTGGAGCACGGCGTTGGTACTGCCCCCGAGCGCCATGGTCACGGCGATGCCGTTCTCGAACGCCTGCCGCGTGAGAATGGCGCGGGGCCGGAGCCCGCGTTGCACCGCCGCCACCAGCACCTCGCCTGACCTGGCGGCGCTGTCCGCCTTCTCCGCGTCTTCCGCCGCCATGGTGGAGGAGCCCGGCAGGCTCATGCCCATCGCCTCGAACACCGAGGACATGGTGTTGGCGGTGTACATGCCGCCACACGAGCCGATGCCGGGGCAGGCGTGCCGCTCCACCTCGAGCAGCTCGTGCTGGTCGATTCGGCCGGCGCTGAACTGGCCCACCGCCTCGAAGGCGCTCACCACGGTCAGGTCGCGCCCGTGCAGGTGCCCGGGCTTGATGGTGCCGCCGTACACGAAGATGGCCGGGATGTCCATCCGCGCGATCGCGATCATGGCTCCCGGCATGTTCTTGTCGCACCCCCCCACGGCGACCACGCCGTCCATGCTCTCCGCCCCGCAGGCGGTCTCGATCGAGTCCGCGATCACCTCGCGGGACACGAGTGAGTAGCGCATCCCCTCGGTGCCCATCGAGATCCCGTCGCTCACGGTGATGGTCCCGAAGATCTGCGGCATCGCGCCGGCCGACCGGACGGCCGCCTCCGCTCGCCGGGCCAGGACGTCGAGCCCCGCGTTGCACGGTGTGATGGTGCTGTAGCCGTTGGCGATGCCGACGATGGGCTTGCCGAAGTCGTCGTCGCCGAAACCGACCGCCCTGAGCATGGCGCGGTTGGGGGCGCGCTGAACGCCGGCCGTGATGGCCGAGCTTCGCAGAGGGGAGGGCATGGCGGAATGTAGGCGGAAGGGCGGAAGGACGGAAAGACGGAAGGACGGAAGGACGGGAAGGCGGGAAGACGGAAGGACGGGAAGGCGGGAAGACGGAAGGACGAAAGGCCAGCCGGCGAAGCCCGGTTGAATACCTGCTACCCGCTGGTGTGCTGGTCCTTCCGTCCTTCCGTCCTTCCGTCTTTCCGCCCTTCCGTCTTACCCCTCACGCATCGTAGTACAAGAAGAACTCGTACGGATGCGGCCGCAGGTTGATCGGCGCGATGTCCTTGGTGCGCTTCATGGTGATCCAGGTGTCCAGCACGTCGGGCGTGAACACGTCGCCCTTGAGCAGGAACGCGTGGTCGGCCTCGAGCGCGGCGACCGACTCGGCCAGCGAGCCCGGCACCATCTTGATGCTCGCCTTCCGCTCATCGTGCAGCTCGTACAGGTCCTCGTCGATCGGGGCGGGCGGCTCCAGCTTGCGCTGAATACCGTCGAGCCCGGCCATGAGCAGCGCCGAGAAGGCGAGGTACGGATTGGCCGTGGGATCCGGGGCCCGGAACTCGACCCGGCGCGCTTTGGGGCTGCTCGAGTACGTCGGGATCCGGCAGATGGCCGACCGGTTCCGGGCCGAATACATGAGGTTCACCGGCGCCTCGAAGCCGGGGACCAGGCGGCGGTAGCTGTTGGTGGTCGGTGCGCAGAGCGCAAGCAGCGCCGGCGCATGGGCGATCAGACCGCCGATGTAGTGCCGCGCCGTCTCGGAGAGCAGCGCGTAGCCGTTCTCGTCGTAGAACAGCGGCGCGTCGCTCTTCCAGAGGGACTGGTGCACGTGCATGCCCGAGCCATTGTCGCCGAACAGGGGCTTGGGCATGAACGTGGCCGTGTAGCCCAGGTTATGGCACACGTTCTTGACGATGTACTTGTAGGCCATCAGTCGGTCGGCGGTCTGCACCAGCGTGCCGAACCTGAAGTCGATCTCCGCCTGTCCGGCGGTGGCCACCTCGTGGTGCTGCACTTCCACCGGCACGCCGGCCTTGATCAGGGCCAGCATGATCTTCGAGCGCACGTCCTGGAGCCGGTCCACCGGCGGGACCGGGAAGTAGCCCTCCTTGTGCCGCGGCCGGTGGCCCAGGTTGGGGCTTCCGCCGTTCCGGCCCGAGTTCCAGATCCCCTCTTCGGCATCGATATGGTAGAAGGCCTCGTGCGCATTCTGGTCGTATCGCACGTTGTTGAAGATGAAGAACTCCGCCTCGGGCCCCCAGTACGACGTGGTGGCGATGCCGGTGGTCCGGAGGTATTCCTCGGCCTTGAACGCGATGAACCGCGGGTCGCGCGAGTAGGGCTCCAGGGTGAGCGGATCGTAGATGTCGCAGGTGAGCGAGAGCGTCGGCACGTCCAGCACCGGGTCCACGAAGGCGGTGGACACGTCGGGGAGGAGCAGCATGTCGCTCTCGTTGATCGCCTGGAACCCGCGAATGGACGAGCCGTCGAACCCGAGCCCCTCGCGGATCAGCTCCTCGTCCAGGCTGGCGGCCGGAATCGAGAAATGCTGCCAGGTGCCCGGCAGATCACAGAACTTCACGTCGACGACCTGAATGTTTTCCTGCCGGATCAGGTCGAGGAGCTTGCCGACCTCGCTGGTCTGGCGAACGCGGTGTGGGGCACTGGGGCGGGCGGTCGTGGCCATGGCGGTCTCGCGCGAGTGGTGAAGGTGGCTAGTGAGATGCCCCTGCGTCGCATCGCGAGCGCAGGGGCATCGGGTACGCTGCTGGGCAGCGGCACGGAGGCCCTGGCGGCTCGCGATCGAGGGACGGCTGGTGCTGGGCTGGCGACTGCATGGATCCTCCGCGCGAGTGGCTTCCGGTGGACGGAGTATACGATGGGGTAAGCATAGTGTCAAGCGAACCGTGCAAATTGGGAGCAAAAGCGGTAGCAGGAGTGCAGAAACGACCGCGAAAATGACAAAGTGTCACACAAATTCTGCTATTATCGTCGCACGGCACGGACGCGATGGCGCGTCGCAGTAGCCCTCACCCTCGCCGGCCCTAGTGGGTTAACCTTTACGGCGACCGTGCACGCCCCGGAGGTGCTCTGCCGCTCCTGATCTGTTCGTCCTGCCACGACCCGCTCCCCGAAGGGCGGGCCCACTGCCCCCGCTGCGGCCCGGGCCGGCTGGCGTTGCTCGCCACCGGCGAGCTGCCGGCCCAGGCGCCGCGCGTCCTCCAGCCGGATCAGGGGCCGGCCCTGGCGCGGGCGCTGGGGCGCCAATACCGGGTGATCCGTCTGCTGGGTCGGGGCGGCTTCGCGGAGGTGTACGAGGTCAAGGACGAGGATCTGCAGCGACGGCTCGCGGCCAAGGTGCTGCGGGCGGACATTCCCTGGAGCCCGGCGACCCTGTCGCGGTTCAAGCAGGAGGCCCGCGCCATCGCGCGGCTCAACCATCCCAATACCCTGCCGATCTTCTTCGTCGGCGAAGGTGAAGGGCTGGTGTTCTACGTCATGCCCTATTGCGAGGGCCGCACGCTTGGCGACCTGCTGCGGGCGGATGGCGCGCTGCCGGTGCCGCGCGCACTGGCCATCATCGAGCCGATCCTGGAGACCCTCCAGCACGCCCACGAGCACGGGCTGGTCCACCGCGACGTCAAGCCCGACAACATCCTCATCGAGGCGGGCAGCGGCCGGCCCCTCCTGGTGGATTTCGGCATCGTGAAGTACCTCGACGGGGCCGTGGGCAACACCCAGACGGGGTTCATCGTCGGCACGCCGCTCTACATGAGCCCGGAGCAGGCCCTGGGCCGCCACGACGTGGATGCGCGCGCCGACATCTACGGCATCGGCGTGGTGCTGTTCCAGATGCTTACCGGCGCGCCTCCGTTCGAGGGCGACGACTCGCAGGAGATCGTGACCCGGCACCTGCACGAGCCGGTGCCGGTCTCGACTCTCTCCAGCGATCGGGTGCCGCCGTGGCTCAGAGCGGTGATCCTTCGTTGCCTGGCCAAGCACCCGGACGATCGCTACCCGAGCGCCCAGGCCGTGCTCGAGGCGCTGCGGGCGGGGCGCGGCCTCGCAGCCGCTGCGCCGTCAACTCCCGTCGCCGAGGCCGCAACTCGGCCGTCGGAAGACGACACGCCCACTGCCTCGATGCCGGCGGTGCGCCGGCGCGGCGGGCGGCGGCGTACCATGGTGGCCGTGGGTCTGGTGGCGGTGGTGGGCGCGCTGTGGGCCACGGTGCAGCCGCAGGGCTCGTTGGTGGTCTACAACCGACTGACCGAGCCGATCGCCCTCACGCTGGACGACACCGGGTTCACCGTCGGCGCGGGCGATAGCCTGCGACTGCCGGTGTCCGCGCGCCACCCCATCGAGGCGCATTGGGCCATGGTGCGTCCGACCGGCGGGCGAGGGCGGCCGTTGGGCGCCGAGCTCGAAGGGAGCATCGTGCGCCCCGGGGG
>DASSMN010000107.1:0-4556 GCA_035688885.1 Gemmatimonadales bacterium | reverse complement strand
ACGTCCACCACGTTGCTCTCGGGATCGAAGTGCATGTCCCATACTTTCTCCAGGAGCGTGGTGCGGCGGACGACCTCTTCGGGGTGCAGCAGGAAGTACTCGAGGAGCTGGAATTCCTTGGGGGTGAGGTCGAGCCGCCTGTCGTTGATGGTGGCGATGTGGCGGAGGCGGTCGAGCGTGAGGGGCCCGTACCGCAGCACCTCGAGCCGCTCCGCGCCGCCGCGCCGGTGCAGGGCCCGAATGCGGGCGAGCAGCTCGTCGAATCGGAACGGCTTGGCGAGGTAGTCGTCCGCGCCGGCGTCGAGACCCCGGACCACGTCCTCCACCGCGTCGCGCGAGGTCAGCATCAGGATGGGCGTGTGCCGCCCCTCGCGCCGGAGCTCGGTCGCGACCTGGAAGCCGTTCTTCTTGGGCAGCACCACGTCCAGCAGGATGATGTCGTACTCGTAGACGTGGGCCAGTAGGGTGGCCTCGTCTCCGTCGGGCGCGACGTCCACCACGTAGCCTTCTTCCTTCAGCCCCTGCTCGATGAATCCGGCGACCTTCCGGTCGTCTTCCACGACTAGGATTTTCATGGATCGCAATCTCGTGAGCGGAGAATGAAATCACCGCCAAGCGTGAATGAAGAGTTCTTCACGATGGCGGTGCGGCCGGCAACTCGAGCACGAAACGTCCCCGCTCGGCTAGGGGCACCGCCCGGAGCTCCCCGCCGAGCAGGCGGGCCAGGCGGCGGGAGAGCGGCAGGCCCAGCCCCACTCCCTGGGTCTCGCCTTCCTTCTTGGACACGTAGATGTCGAAGATCCGCTCCACCTCGTCGTCTGGTACCCCCGGCCCGTCGTTGTCCACGGTGTAGCACACCAGTCCGTCGCCGGCCGAGACCCGCACCCACACGGTACCACCGATGGCGCAGTGCTGGATGGCGTTTCCCATCAGGTTCACCAGGATCTGCTCCACCCGGCTTGCATCGGTGTTACAGGCGGGTAGATCGCCGTCCACGTCGAGCTGCAGGGCCGCCTTTCCCTCGGCGGTGGGGGTCATGCGGCTCATGGCCTTATGCGCGATGGCGGCGGGGTCCACCGCCCGGATCACCGGCTTGAGGCGGTCCTCGTCCAGCCGGCTCAGGTCCAGCAGGTCGTTGATCAGGGCGATGGCCTGCTGAGCTGAGTCGAGCACCTCGAACGCCGCCCGGGGCACCGTCGCCGGGTCCTTCTTCCGCACCAGCATCTCCGCCCAGCCGTACACCGCCGCGAGCGAGTTCCGGAGCTCGTGATTCACCATGGCGAAGAACCGCTCGCGATTGCGGTGCAGCAACTGTACCTCTTCCAGCAGCCGCGCGCCCTCTTCGTGGAGCCGGGCGTTTTCCACCACGGCGGCCGCGGTCGCGGCCAGCTGTACGGCGATGTGCTCGTCCTCCTCACTGAACACCTCCGCCCCGAGCTTTTCCGTCAGGTACAGGTTGCCGAAGGCGCCGCGACGGCCCACGATCGGCACGCCGAGGAACGAGTGCATCTCCGGATGGTGCGGGGGAAAGCCGTAGGAGTCTGGGTGCCGTGCCAGGTCGGGGAGGCGGATTGGGCGAGCTTCCCGAATGACCAGGCCCAGGATCCCGTGACCCCTTGGCGGCGGCCCGATCCGGGCCCGCATCGCGTCGTCGATCCCGTGGGTGATGAAGCGCTCGAGCAGCCGCCCGTCCGGCCCGAGCACGCCGACGGCGGCGTAGCGGGCGCCGATGACGTCCGCCGCCACCGCGACGATCCGGTCGAGCGCGCCTTCCAGCGACGTCTCGGCGATGAGGGCCGAGGTCGTGAGCACCAGGCGCTCCAATCGATCGGATCCCGGACCGGAAGGCTGGGGGACGGGCATGGAGGAAAGTTGCGGCCGAACCTCGCGTGGCGCCACCTTCGCCCCGGTTTCATCTTCCCTTCATTTGTCTGCAGGTACCGTTCCTTGCCAAAGGGGGGAACGAATGACGCTTCAGCGCATTGTCGTCGCCGCGGACGAGTCGGACGCCGGCCGGTGGGCCGTTCGGGCTGCGCTGGATCTGGCCGCCGGGACCGGCGCCGAGGTGGCCCTGCTGCGCACGGTGGGGGTACTCTCGCGGCCGGCGCTGGCCGGCGCGCGAGGCGTGGCGATCGCCGACGAGCCCCTGGCGACCGAGGTCGAGGTCGAGCGGCTGAGCCGCTGGCTGGCCCCCGAGCTCGCGGGGGCCAATGCGGGGGTCAAGGTCTCTCTGGCGATCACCTGTGGTGTCCCCAGCATCGAGATCTGCCGCTACGCCGAGGAGATGCGGGCCGACCTCGTCGTGCTGGGCCGCAAGCTTCGGTCGGCCAAGACTCGTCTCTTGATCGGGGACACGGGGGATGCTGTGGCCCGCCGGAGCTCGGTCCCTTGTCTCTTCGTGCCGCCGGGGTCGGGATCGATGCGCCGGATCCTCGCCGCACTGGACGGCACCGACTGGGGCCTGACCGTCATGGTGACCGCGCACCGCATGGCGGCCGCCGCGGGTGCCGAGCTCCGGACGGTCACCGTCGAGCCTCCGGCCTCGGGTGAGAGCGGCGCCCCCGCTCCTCCGTTAGCGCGCACCGCCCTGCTGCAGCAGCGGGTGCGCGGGATGCTCGGTCGGGACCCCGGTGCCCGGCTCAGTGTCCGGCGGGGTGCGACCGTGGAGCAGGTGCTCGCGGCCATCGACGAGGCCGGCGCCGACACACTGGCTGTGGGCTACCACCGGGGCGGGCCCTCCGGAATCATCGAGGCGGGCAGCACCGGCCGGCGCCTGCTGCACGCCGCACCGGGTGCGGTCCTGACTATTCCACTATAGGAAGGAAAGGGAGGCAACATGCGACACATGCCCTTCTGGGATCGGGCCTTTCGCCTCCTGCTGGGCGTACTGATCCTCGGCCTCTATGGAGCCCTGCCGGCGCCGTGGCGCTACCTCACCCTGGTAGGCCTCTTGCCGCTCGGCTCCGCGCTGACCGGCTTCTGCCCCATTCGGGCCTGGCACGGACGAAATGTCTCATGAAGGGATCGACCGGACGCTTCCGCTCGATCGTGGTCCCTCTTGACGGCTCCCCCTTCGCCGAGCAGGCGATCCCGGCCGCGGTCGCCATTGCGGGCGCCTCGCGGGCGAAGCTGCGCCTGGTGCTGGTGCACCGGCTCCCGCCGCCTCCCAACGATCCCGAGACCGCGAAGCTATACGTCTCGGTCGAGCTCGCCGTGCGGAAGTCCGAGCGGGACTACCTCCGCTCGATCTCGCGCCGGCTGAAAGAGGGGGGAGTCCAGGCAAGCGCGCTCATGCTGGAGGGGCCGGCCGGGCCGACCCTGGTGCAATGGATAAGTGGGAGCGCCGCCGATCTCGTCGTGATGACGACGCGCGGGCGAGGCGCGCTGGGGCGGACGGTGTACGGAAGCGTGGCGGATCAGCTGGTCCGCTCGCTGGCGGTGCCGGTGCTCCTCGTCCGGCCCGACACGGCCGATCGAGGGGGGGCGGACACACGGTGGGTGGCGCGCGAGATCGTCGTCGGACTTGACGGCTCCCGCACGGCGGAGGGCGCTCTCGAGCCCGCCGCCCGGCTTGCGCGAATGCTCCAGGTGCCCATGACTGTGGTGCAGGTCATTCTGCCGCTGGCGGTTGCGGCTGACCCCCCGCTCCCATTCCCAACCGGGTACGACGCTCGGATCACCGAAGTGCGCCGTCGCGAGGCGCTCGACTACCTGGAGGACATAGCCGAGGGCCTGCGGGCGCAGGGCATCGCGGCAACCGCGGCCGCCGTGATCGGTGAGAGTCCGGCGGGTACGTTGCTTGACCTCGGGCGGCCCGAGCGCGGGGCTCTCCTGGCCGTGGGTACCCGCGGCCGCGGCGGGGTCAAGCGTCTCATGCTCGGCAGCGTGGCCGACAAGCTGGTGCGCGGTGCCGAGGTACCGGTGCTGGTCGTCCCGCTGCCGCGCCGAGGGTAGTAACTGAAGAGACCTTCACCTCGGCTTCACGTTCAATCGCGCCTCGGGGACCGACATTCGGTGCATCCCTATTCAGGATATGCCGCATGTCGCCCACAATGACGCACCTAGTCCACCGGTCCGCTGCCCTCGCCCTGCTCGCGGGCGCCGCTATCGCGGCGGCCGGTTGTACCCGAGCGGATGCGAGCCGGCTCGGCGCTGCCGCCGACGCGGCCACGAAGGTGTACGTTCCGCCCGGCTCGTACGACGAGTTCTACGCCTTCATGTCCGGGGGCTTCGACGGACAGGTGGGCGTGTACGGGCTGCCGTCCGGACGGCTGCTCAAGCATGTCCCGGTCTTCTCCCAGAACCCCGAGAACGGCTGGGGCTACAGCGAGCAGACCAAGGCGATGCTGACCACCAGCTACGGCACGGTGCCCTGGGACGACGCCCATCACCCACAGCTCTCCCAGACGGCCGGGGTGCCCGACGGCCGCTGGCTCTTCATCAACGGCAACAACACTCCGCGCATCGCCCGGCTCGACCTGAGCAAGTTTGAGACCGAGGAGATCCTCGAGATCCCCAACTCGGCGGGCAACCACTCCTCGCCGTTCGTCACCGAG
>DASSMN010000169.1:0-2039 GCA_035688885.1 Gemmatimonadales bacterium | reverse complement strand
GCAACTTCATTGGCTGAACCGCGGCTGGGTGTGGGCGCAGGCGCATTTGCTGGGAACGTCGCCGGCGGATCTCGAGACGCTGGCCCGTCGGGGCGCAGAACAGGTGGCCGGGGCGCTGGCGGCCGGGCTGGGTGCGGTGCTGCGGAACGTGGCCATTTTCCTGTTCGATCTCGTCGTGACGATTTTTGCGCTGTTCTATCTGTTCCGCGACGGCGCCGGGGTGATGGCGGGGGTGCGGGGCGTGCTGCCGTTCGAGGAAGCGCATCGGGAGCGGATGATCCGCCGGGCGCGGGAAGTGATCTTTGCCAGCGTCACGTCGAGCCTGGTGGTGGCGGCGGTGCACGGCGTTCTCGGAGGGATCGCGTTCGCGCTGGTGGGGATTGGCGCGGCGGTTTTCTGGGGCGTGGTGATGGCGTTCTTCGCGCTGGTGCCGCTGGTGGGGGCGTGGCTCATCTGGGGGCCGGCGGCGATCTGGCTTGCGGCGCGGGGACAGATCGGCCGCGGGGTGGCGCTGGTGGCGATTTGCGTGGTGGCGGTGGCCGCGATTGACAACCTGCTACGGCCGCTGCTGATCAGCGGTCGTACGCAGCTGAGCGGGCTGGTGGTGTTCATCAGCGTGCTCGGAGGGATTGGGGTGTTCGGGATGCTCGGGGTGGTGCTCGGGCCGATGGTGGTGGCGACCGCGGCCGGCATCCTGCAGGTGTACACCGGGCGGGGCGCGGACGTAGCAGTTACCTCACCAGCATCGCAGTCCGTTGGGAAGTCTCAAGGCGCTGTGCTAGAGTAGCCCGCTCTGGAACGTTTCGATGGTCACCAAGCCGATCGCCCCGCCGCTCAGCCTTCCGCCGGAGAAGCTGCGCTGGCGGTGTGAGCCGGAGCGAATTCCCTTCCAGACCACGGCCGAGGTGGAGCCGCTCGAAGGCGAACTGGGGCAGGACCGCGCCCTGCGGGCGATGCACTTGGGCATCGAGCTGGCGGCGCCGGGTTACAACGTGTTCGTCTGCGGGCTGCCGGGGACGAGCCGAGGCGGCATGATCGCCCGGATGATCGAGAAGATGCGGCCGACGGTGAAGCCCGCGCCCGACCGGTGCTACGTCAACAATTTCAAGAACCCCGACCGGCCGCGGCTGCTCACCCTGCCGCGCAATCAGGCCAACAACTTCCGGAAGGATCTGGACGCGGGAATCGACTTCCTGCGGCGGCGGATCCCCCAGGTGTTCGAGGGCGAACCGTTCCAGCGGCAGAAGGCGCGCATCGTCGAGCGGTACACCCAGCGCGAGAAAGAGCTGATGGACGATTTCACCCGGCGGATCGCGCGCGAGCAGTTTGCCCTGGGGCGAATGCAAGTGGGCGCCGTGGCCCTGCCGGAGATCTTCCCCCTGGTCGAGGGGCAAATGGTGCCGATCGAGGAAATCCCCAAGATGGTCCAGGAGGGAAAGCTCCCCGCGCCGACGGCGGAAGAGCTGGAGCGGAAATACGACCGGTTCCGGCAGGAGTTCACCGTGGTTTACCGGAAGACGCTGGCGCTCTCGCGCGAACTTGCCAGCGAGATGAACTACCTCGAGCAGGAAGCGGCGTCGGTTCTGGTGGACGGCGTGATCGAGGAAATCAAGGAGAAATACCCGGGCCCGAGCATCAGCGAATACCTCGAAGAGGTGCGTCACCACATCCTCGACAATCTCGAGCCGTTCAAGGAGCGCGAGGGAGAAGAGGAGCAGCAGTCGCCGGAGGCGCCCGAGCGGCCGGCGCGGTTCGAGCGGGACCCGTTCCGGGTCTATGGGGTGAACGTCATCCTGGCCCACGAAGAGCAGGAAACCTCCCCGGTGATCTTTGAAACGATCCCGACGTACGGCAACCTGTTCGGGACGATCCACCGCGCCTACGATCCGCACGGGGGTTGGATGTCGGACTTCATGGACCTGCGCGCGGGCTCGATGCTGCGTGCCGACGGCGGCTTCCTGATCCTCTACGCGCTCGATGCGCTCACCGAGCCGGGCGTCTGGCGGACGCTCAAGCGCACGCTGAACCATGGGAAGCTG
>DASSMN010000394.1:0-2416 GCA_035688885.1 Gemmatimonadales bacterium | reverse complement strand
CCCTCGCCGTACCGCGCCCGCACCACCTCCCGATACGTGCCCGCCGCCTGCGGCTTGACGAACACCGTGGTCACCTCCGGGTGCGCCTCGCGGACGCGGCGCTCGAGCTCGACCACGGCCGCCTCGATCTCGGGCGCCCTCAGATCGTCCCGGAACTCGAGGCTGAG
This sequence comes from Gemmatimonadales bacterium, assembly GCA_035688885.1. Lineage (GTDB taxonomy): Bacteria > Gemmatimonadota > Gemmatimonadetes > Gemmatimonadales > GWC2-71-9 > CAVVWJ01. The sequence goes on along the minus strand of DASSMN010000394.1, from coordinate 2,249 downwards.
CGCGATCAGGATCTGATCGGGCGCGAGCTGAAAGGTCAACACGCCGTTGGCGTGGGCCACGCCGTGCACCCCGTCCGCGATCCCGAGCACCGAGTCCGACAGGCGGCGGTCGGCTCGCTCGCCGATGAGCAGGCTCTTGCTCTCCTGCGCCAGCAAGGCGGCGACGCCGGCCAGCAGCAGCCCGATCAGGATGGAGGCCACGCCGTCGTACACCGGCTGCCCCAGCTCCACCGCCGCGAACGTGCCGGCGGCGGCGATGGCGATCCCGACGACCGCCGCGCCGTCCTCGAAGAACACCAGGAAGGACGGCGGGTCCTTGCTCCGCCGGAACGCCTCGTAGTAGCCCTGCGACCCTCGACTGGCGTTGAACTGCCGCGCCGACACGACCCACGACCCGACCTCGAACAGCCCGGCCAGGCCCAGCACGATGTAGCTGGCCCGCGGATCGGTGATCGGCTCGGGATGGCGGATGTGCAGCACGCCCTCGTAGAGCGACACGCCGGCCCCCAGCGCGAACACCATCAGCGCCACGATGAAGCTCCAGAAGTAGAGCTCCCGCCCGTACCCCACCGGATGCTCGGGATCGGGCCGGCGCGCCGCGCGATGCATCCCGTAGAGCAGTAGCAGCTCGTTGCCCGTGTCCACGAACGAGTGTACCGCCTCGCTCACCATGGCCGAGCTGCCGGTCCAGACGGCCGCCACGGTCTTGGTGGCGGCGACCAGCACGTTGCCCGCGAGCGCGGCGTAAACGACCGGCCGGGAGGATTCCTTGCGTGCCGACGTGCGTGCCATCAGGACCGGGGAGAGGGCGTCTCAGAACAGGGTGAGCTGGGCCAGCGGCGCGAAGGTGAGTCGGTGGTGACAGGAGGGGCCGTGCTCCTTGAGCGCCACGTGGTGCTCGTCGGTGCCGTAGCCCATGTTGGTCTCCCAGCCGTACCCGGGATGGCGCACGGCCAGACGCCCCATCAGCCGGTCGCGCACCGTCTTGGCGAGGATGGCCGCGGCGGCGATGGACTGGCAGCGGGCGTCGCCGTCCACCAGGGCGTCGTGGGGATAGCCCACCTCGGGAAGCGGCAGGCCGTCGATGAGGATCCGGTAAGGCCGGTCGGCGAGCGGCGGGCGGCGCACCAGCGCCGCAATCGCTCGGCGCATGGCCAGCGCGGTGGCCACGCGGATGTTGAGCCGGTCGATCTCGTGCGACGAGGCGGCGCCCACGCCGAAGCCCAGCGCCCGGGCGCGGATCCGCTCCGCCAGCACCAGCCGGATCCGTGCGGGCAGCATCTTGCTGTCGCGCAGGCCGCGCACCGCGCGGCACCCGGCTGGAAATGCGACGGCCGCGGCGACCACTGGTCCAGCCAGTGGGCCGCGGCCCGCTTCGTCGACGCCCACGAGGAGCGCCTCGTCGGCCCAGGCCGCCCGTTCCCGTTGGAGCGAGGGACGGGGAGGCACCGGCTCAGCCCTCGCGCTTCTCCCGGATGCGCGCCGCCTTGCCGCTCAGCGCGCGCAGATAGTACAGCTTGGCGCGGCGCACCCGGCCCCGGCGCACCAGCTCGACCGAGGCGATCGTGGGGCTGTGCATCGGGAACAGCCGCTCGACTCCTACCCCGGCCGACACCTTCCGGACCGTGAAGTTCTCGCTGATGCCGCCACCGCGCTTGGCGATCACCAGGCCTTCGAAGGCCTGGAGCCGCTCCTTGTCGCCCTCGCGAACCCGGACCATGACCCGGACGGTGTCTCCCGGATCGAATGCAGGAATGTCCGTGCGCAAGCCCTCACGGGCCACTTCTGCCAGTCGCTCCATTGTCGAACCCTCCGCGCTGTCCGGCGCCTGATGATGAGTCATCCTGAGCCCGTGCTCTGCCCAGGGTAAACTCCGCGAAGAATCATAACCCGACGCGTCCCCGTTCGCGGAGCGTACCCTGAGCCCGGTGAGCGGGCTCAAGGTGACTCGGGACGTTCGTACCGCACCCACAAATCCGGCCGCCGCTCGCGCGTCAGCCGCTCGGCCTCCGCCTGCCGCCACGCCTCGATCCGCGCGTGGTCGCCCGAGCGAAGCACCTCGGGCACTTCCAGGCCGCGGTACTCCGGCGGCCGGGTATAGCTCGGCGGGCTCAGCAGCCCGTCGTAGTGCGAGTCGCCGCTCGCGCTCTCGTGGTCTCCGAGCGCCCCGGGCAGGAGCCGCACGACCGCGTCGAGGACGCAGATCGCCGCGGGCTCCCCTCCGGACAGCACGAAGTCGCCCACCGACA
>DASSMN010000537.1:0-2132 GCA_035688885.1 Gemmatimonadales bacterium | reverse complement strand
TGCACGGCGACCAGGATGAAACGCCGGTCGAAGGCGTCCACCACGGCCGCGCCCTCGAGGGCGATGGAGTTGTCGGGGAGCAGCTCGTCGAGGCAGGCCGCCGCCGCCCGCGCCGCGGTCTCCACGCGGTTGCGGTAGGTGTCGGTACCCTCGACCTCGTGCTCGGACTCCCGCTCGCCATAGCCGAGCCGCACCCGGATCATGACGCGCTGCAGCTTTTCGGAGGGGCGCACGGAGAGATCGCGGAAGATGACGACACGCCGCTTGGCCCGGGAGGAGATCGCCTCCTCCTGCAGGGCCTCGATCGGCCGCACGTCCGCCGTCTGCGCGACGCTGACCTTGCGGTGGTCCACGCGCATCCCGAGCTGGGCCATGAGCGCCGATTCGATGTTGCGCACGACCTGCTTGGGCGGCACGTCGGGCGAAGCCAGGACGTGCACCTCGCTGATCTCGCCCTGCGGCGTCACGACGATGCTGGCCGACAGCACACCGGTGAGACCCGCGATCAGGTTTTCCGCCCGCTTCACGCCCCAGGGATCGGGGACGCCCGGGTTGGGCGGGCGGACAACGGGTTCGTGTTCCGCAGGGTCGCCCGCTTCGCGAATCGGTCTCGGTGTGGTCACGTCGGCCTCTCTCTGGACAATCGCTGATGCCTGCTGCGCTACCGCCACACGGCGGCGGGGAGCAATAGTACAACGTTTTCGCCGCCGCCGTAACGGGCTGCTAAGATGAAGCCTCCCTCACAGCCCCGCAACCTCCCCTGCCGCCCCCGGTTCCCCCACCGGCACGGCCCCGGCCCCGACCCGTAAATGGTACTACGAACTCTGCAATTGCGCATCAGATTAGAATGCCATTAGGCCAGGGCGTACGCCTTGAGCTTGCGGTACAGCGTCCGCTCCCCAATCCCCAGCACCTCGGCGGCCTTGCGGCGGTTGCCGTTCGTGTCGCGCAACGCCGCCTCGATGGCGGCCCGCTCCACGTCCGCCATGGACATCCCGGGACGGTACAGCACCGGCTCCTCGGGGCTCGGGGCAGCCTCGATCGGAGCGAGCGGCGCCCCGTGGTGATCCACCTCGATCACCTCCACGCGGTGCGGCGCGGGTCGCTCGTCCAGCCGGCGCCGCAGCTCTTCGACCTGCAGCTTCAGCTCCACCAGGCTGCGGAAGATGAACTCCAGCTCCTTGCCCACCACTTCCCGGGTCGCCCCGACGACCCGCACCGGGAGGCCGCGGCCACGCTCGCGGTACTCGCGGGGGATGTCGCTCGCCCGGATCTCGCCCTCGGGCGCCAGCACCACCATCGACTCGATCAGGTTGCGCAGCTGGCGGGCGTTCCCGGGCCAGTCGGCGTCCACCAGGATCTGCAGCGCCTCGGGGGTGATGCCGTGGAAACGACGGTCGTGCTGCTTGGCGAATTCGGCGATGAAACGCCGCACCAGGAGCGGGACGTCGCTCTTGCGCTCGCGCAGCGGCGGGAGGTAGATGCTGAGGACGTTGAGCCGGTAGTAGAGGTCGTCGCGGAATTCGCCCAGCGCCACGGCCTCCTTCAGCGGCCGGTTGGTCGCCGCCACCACCCGCACGTCCACCTTGATGGGCTGCGTCCCGCCGACCCGGAAGAACGTCCGGTCCTCGAGCACCCGCAGCAGCTTGACCTGGGTGGGCGGCGGCATCTCGCCGACTTCGTCCAGGAAGATGGTGCCGCCGTCGGCCAGCTCGAAGCGGCCCAGCCGCCGCTCGGCGGCGCCGGTGAACGCGCCCTTCTCGTGCCCGAACAGCTCGCTCTCGAGCAGGGTCTCGGGCAGGGCGGCGCAGTTGACCGTGATGAACGGCCTGCCGCGCCGGGGGGAGAGGTCGTGGATGCCCTTGGCGACGAGCTCCTTGCCGGTGCCGCTCTCGCCCTGAATCAGGACGGTGCTGCTCACCGGTGCCATCTGCTCGATCTTGACCAAGACCTCCTGAATGGCGGCGCTCTCGCCGATGATGCCGGTGCGCTCCTGGAGATGGCGGCGGTCGATGAGCCGGCGGGCGGTCGCCACCGCGTCGTCGGGCGCCACCGGCTTCATCATCGTCTCGGTCACGTTGAGCCGGCCGACCCGCTCGGCTCGCTCGCTGTCGGTCGGCTCGAGCAGGGCC
>DASSMN010000032.1:0-2772 GCA_035688885.1 Gemmatimonadales bacterium | reverse complement strand
GCTCGCGCGCGTGGTCCAAGGTGAGCTACCCCACTTCCCCGAACTGGCCCGTTTCTACTTTGACGAGGTGATCCTCCGGGCCCGGAGGCTGATCGCGCAGGTGCTGGAGCGCGGCGTGACCTCGGGAGAGTTCCGGTCGAGCGCCACTGGTTTCGCCGCCCGTGGCCTGTCATCGATGCTGGTGCACACTGCCCACGTGCAGTGCTTCTTCCACCGCTTCGATCCCCAGGCCCTCGACGAAGACCAGGCGATCGAAGGACTCATCGATCTCTATCTCCACGGGGTGTTGGCGCATCCCGCGGAGCAGCACTGAGGTCCGCTCATGCGCCGCTCCCTGCCGCTCGTCGCGGTCCTCGGGCTGCTGTCCGTGGTGCCGGCATCGGCCCAGCAGCCGGTGGTGCGGCAGCCGGTCGCGCCGACCGGCCCCATCACGCTGCTCGACGCGATCACGCTGGGGCGGAGCCAGGGCGTCAACGCCGCCATCGCGCAGCTCAACGTGGGCGAGGCCAACGCCCGGGTGGGGGAGCGGCGGGCGGCGCTGCTCCCCAATATCAGCGGCGCGGCCGCCTACACCCGTCAGACGATCAACCTCGAGGAGTTCGGCTTCCCCGGCATCACGGGCGTGACCGATCCGTTCGACGTCTACCGGCTGCAGCTCCGCGGCTCGCAGACCCTGTTCGATGCTTCGCTCATCGGCCGGCTACGCGCGGCGCGTGACACCGCCGTGGCGGCCGGGCTCGATGCCCAGGCCGCGGGCGAGGTGGCCGGCGCGACGGCGGGGCTCGCCTATCTTCGCGCGCTCAGCGCCATCGAGACGGTGCGCGCGCGCGAGGCCGACAGCACCATCGCGGCCACGCTGCTGGACCAGGCCCGGCAGCTGGTGGGCGCCGGAGTCAGCCCGGCCATCGATCAAACCCGCAGCGAGGTGAGCTTCGCCGCGGTTCGCACCCAGCTCGAGGTGGCCCGGAACGGAAGCGATCGCGCAAAGCTGGACCTGCTGCGCTCGCTCGATCTGCCGTCCGGCAGCCGGCTCGCGCTGGCCGACTCGCTGGGGCCCGGTGCGCTCGACCTGCCGCTCGACCCCGACTCCGCCGCGGCGTTTGCGCGGGCGCACCGAGCCGAGCTGGCCGCGGAGCGGGCCCGCACCCAATCGGCCCGGCGGTCGCTCGGCGCCATCCGCGCCGAGTATCTGCCCAGTCTCGGACTCAGCGGGCAGTACCAGCAGAGTGGCCAGCACACCGGCAGCCTGGACGGGAGCTACAACGTGCAGCTCCAGCTCACGGTCCCGATCCTCGACGGCTTCGGCCGCCAGAACCGGGTGAAGGAGCAGAGCCTGCGGCTCGAGGTCCAGGAGATCCGCGAGCGCGACCTGGTGAACCAGGTGGAGACCGAGGCTCGCCAGGCGGTGCTCGATGTCGCCTCGGCTCAGCAGCAGGTGGCCATCGCGGGTGACCGGCTCCGTCTGGCGGAGCAGGAGCTGTCCCAGGCCCAGCAGCGGTTCCAGGCCGGCGTGGCCGGCAGCGTGGAGACCACCAACGCACAGAGCTCGGTAATTGCCGCGCGGGACGCGCTGATCCAGGCGCGGGTCAATTTCGGAACCGCGCGGGTGGGGGCGTATCGGGCGTTGGGTGTAATCGATCAATTGAAGTGAGGGCCGGGCCCGCCTCGTCGCACTGACGGGGGCGGCAGCTCGACGCAATGAAACAGACGAAACGAGAACATCATGGCAACCGATATCGCGATTGACGTCCCGGCCGCCGCCGCGGAGCCCGCCGCCACCGCCCGGAGCTGGACCCGCCGCCTCCCGCTTATCATCGGGATCGTGCTGGCCCTCGCGCTCGCGACCTGGGGGGTGCGTCGCTACCTCTGGGGCCGAAACCACGTGAGCACCGACAATGCGCAGGTGGACGGCCACATCACGGCCATCGCGCCGCGGATCGCGGGCTTCATCGACCGGGTGCTGGTCGAAGAGAACCAACACGTGAAGGCGGGCGACACGCTGGTGGTGCTGGACCATCGCGACCTGCAGAACCGGCTGGAGCAGGCCGAGGCCGACCTTCGGAACGCCGAAGCCGCGGTGGGCTCGCGGAAGAGCGCCGGCGAGGCGCAGGCGCAGCTCCAGGCCACCCGGGCGCAGGCGGCATCCGCCCAGGCGAGCATCGCGGCCGCGGAGGCCAACTACCGGCAGACCAGCGCCGACTACGAACGGTACAAGGGGCTGGCCGCCTCCAAGATCATCTCGGCTCAGCAGCTCGATGCGGCGCAGAGCGCGCGAGACGCGGCGGCGGCCAATCTCGAAGCGGCGCGGCGCCAGGCGGCGGCCGCCGGCAGCCAGGTGTCCGCCTCGGGCGCGGCCGTGCGGGCCGCGGACGCACGGCTCGCGGCGGCGCAGTCGGCGGTGGACAACGCCCGGCTCCAGCTCAGCTATGCCACGCTGCTGGCGCCCAACTCGGGCGTGGTGGCCAAGCGCAACGCGGAGCCCGGCGCGCTGGTGCAGATCGGGCAGAACCTGCTGTCGCTGGTGCCCGACGAGAACGTCTGGGTGACGGCCAACCTCAAGGAGACCCAGCTGGAGCAGGTGACGGCCGGTGATTCCGCCGAGTTTTCGGTGGACGCCTATCCCGGCATCCGGTTCCGCGGTGCCGTGCAGAGCGTCGCGCCGGCCACCGGTGCGCGCTTCGCCCTGCTCCCGCCGGACAACGCCACCGGCAACTTCACCAAGGTGGTGCAGCGCGTGCCGGTCCGGATTGCCGTGGCGCCCGGCACCCCGGC
>DASSMN010000512.1:0-2668 GCA_035688885.1 Gemmatimonadales bacterium | reverse complement strand
GTTCAGCTCAAGACCGGGGCGGGCTCCCGCAGCGGCCTGGAGGCGGCTTCGAACCGGGCTTCCGCTTCCAAGCGGTCCTGGACCTCGGGCAACGCCTCGCGCGCACCGCGGACGATCATCTCGGCGTGGCGCAGGAGCGCGGCCCGCTGCTCCGGCCCACGCGCGACCGCCGCGATCATGGCGAGCGTATCCAGCAGGCGCCGGGTCACCGCGGCGCTCGAGCGGCCGTACTGTCGGATCTGGTTGAACGCCGCATCCGCCACCTCGGCAAAAGCGACGGGCTGGGTCACCAGGCGGATCCGATCCTCTCCGTCCCGGACATACGGGGAAGGCATTTGCCGCCGCGCCAGGCGACACAGCGCGGAGCCCAACCGGTCCACGCATGCCATCGCGGTAAAGGGATCGTTCACGCCGGGTGACAGGGCCCGCGCGGCGATCTCGACCAGTTGGTCCACCGAGAACTCGACATCCTGGGCCGGCGTCCGGCGGGCGCCCAGCACGAACGCGGCGCTTACCCGGTCGGCGAGCTTGTCGGTGACGCGACTCGGCGGCCACACCATCGCCAACGGGCTCCCGCAGGCGGCGTAGCGGCCGGGCCGCCGGACCACCTGAATGAGCACATCCGCCTCGGCGCCCACGGCAACCAGCATCTCCAGATCGATGAGCTGGACGTACCCATCGTCGGCCGCAGGGACCGCCAGCGCCTCACGGTCGAACGCCGCGGGGAGCTCGACCTCGGACCAGTCGGGCTCGGCCCGGTCCCTTCCCTGAGCCGGATAGAGGCGGTCGATCCCGAGCATCAGCTCGGCGCCCACCCGGGCGACGATCTCATCGGCCTGGATGGAGACCGAGACGTGGTGGATGAAGTAGATCAACACCCCGAGGCTGGCGATCGCGAACAGGACGCCGAGGGTGACCGATAGATGGGGAACGAAGGGCCCCTCGTCGGCGCGCCGGATGGTGCGGAGGACGAGCAGGCAGTACAGGAACGTGCCGACGAACGTGCCGAGCACCACCTGGTTGGTGGTATCGCGCATGAAGTTGCGCAGTAGTCGGGGGCCGAACTGCGAGGAGGCGAGCGACAGCGCGACCAGGGTCAGCGAGAAGACCACCCCCGCGATGGTGATCATCGAGCCGGCCACGGTGCCGAGCACGGCGCTCGCGCCTTCGGCGCCGCCGGTATAGGCCCAGGTCTGGGCACGGAGCCACTGGGCGGGGACCGACTCGTCCAGGGCGACACTCCCGAACGCCAGCGCCACCGCGCCGCCGGCCATCAGCGACGGGAGGAACCAGAAGCTGGAGCGGAGGTGATCCCAGTATTTCGGCAGTTGCGACCTCAGCACGACGGCCCCCAGGCGGTGCGGCACACGGTCAAACATATTCCCGGGGCTGGCCCAGCGCGCCCCGTCGCCGACCAGTAACGACATCCCACCGGCTGGCCCTGGACGTGGGATCCTACTCCCGGAGCATCCCAGCGATCGTCTCGCGGCCGGTCGCGAGATCGACGCGATAGCCGGTTGGCGGCGTGGGCCATCCATCACACCCTCGCTCGAACGGAAGCGCTAGGTTGTCGGTCTTCGCTGGAGGCAGCAGCCCAACGCTGACCTGGCGTACGTAGTGCTCTCACCCAGACTCTCTCTACGTGCCCATCGAATCCGCCCCGACCGGCGGCGGGAAGCATTTCCCACTGCCCTTGAAGGGTATTCCATGCAACGCTCCACCATCGTGACACACTCCGCGCTGCTCGCGGCACTGCTGGCCGGGCTGGCCTGCGCGCGCAACAAGTCCTCGGACGACGAAATCGGCTCGGCGCGCGATACCAGCATCACGGCCACGACCGATACGGCCGGCATGAGCCGGCGCGACACCGGCATGACCAACATGACCGATTCGGCCGGTAAGACCGACTCGGCCCGTGCCATGACCCCGAAGGCCGACACCATCCGCTCCGCGGTCGACAGCTCGACCAGCGCGCGGCCGGGCGTCGACAGCTCCACCACAGCTCGCTAGCACTTCTCTCTCTTTTCTCGGAATCATCCCGGACGTCATCGGAATAGACCCGGACGTCCTCGGGGTTCACATGCAAGTCAGGAGTCAGTTCATGACATCACGTAACCAGGACAAGCAGGCCTCGACGCCGGGCGTCGGGGGCAATACGGTCGTCGGCTTGTTCGCCGACCAGACCGCCGCCCAGCACGGCATCGAGGCCTTGAAGGCCGCCGGGTTCTCGGAGCAGGAGATCGGCGTCGCCGCGCGGGACAAGGACCAGCAGAAGAACCTCACGGAGAGCACCGGCAGCGGGGTCGCCGAAGGCGCCGGAAAGGGCGCTGTGGGCGGGGGCGTGCTCGGCGGCATCGTCGGGCTGCTCGCGGGTGTCGGCGCGCTGGTCATCCCAGGCATCGGGCCGATCATCGCCGGCGGCGCGCTCGCCTCGACCCTGGCCGGCGCCGGGATCGGCGCGGCGGCCGGTGGCCTCATCGGAGCGCTCGTGGGTATGGGCGTGCCGGAGGAGGACGCCAAGCACTTCGAGCGTGGCTTCAAGGAGGGCGGAGTGCTGGTGACGGTGGCGGCGGGCCTCAAGGCGGAGGAGGCGCGCGACGTGATCTTGGCGTCCGGCGGCGACCTCGGCCCGGCCTTCGCCTCGCGCCGGCCGCTGACCGCGACCTCG
>DASSMN010000505.1:0-5833 GCA_035688885.1 Gemmatimonadales bacterium | reverse complement strand
ACCTCGCTGATGGTGACGACTGCCTGCTGCACGTCGCCCGGCGCATCCTTGAGCTTGACCGAGAACGACGTGGTACCGTTAGGGCCTTGGCCGTCGCAGCCGGCGACCAGGGCCAGAGCCAGGACGAGCGCCGCCCCGCGCGGGGGGGAGAGGGTGCGCATGGGATCTCCACGAGTGAGGTCCAACCGCAGTATGGGACAGATTTTCCAGGGCTGGAATCACCGCAATGTTCGGTCCCGCCTCAGAGCGTGTGCAGCCCGTTGCGCTCCCCGTGCTAGCCGGCGAAATCGCTGTGCCTTAGAGCTAGAAATCGAGGGCCCGGCCGTCATCGAGCGCGGGGCCGTCGTGGCCGTTCGCGAGAAGGGTAGGAAAATGCGGGTGATGGATGGTGCCGTCCAGCTACGACACCATGCAGAGCCGCCGCGGCAGCAGGTCGAGCATTTTCTGCCGCAGGCGCTCCGGCGACACCGGCTGCCCCAGCAGCGAGAGGCCGAGCCGGGCGGCGCGGGCCGGGACGGCGGCGCTTTCCTGGGTGGTGAGCAGCACGATGGGGAGCGCCGCGCCGCTGTCTCGGATCAGGCCGGAGAGCGAGAGTCCGCTGACTCGGCCTACCCGCTCACCGATGACGATCGCGCCGAACCGGTCCGGCCTGGCGCACAGCTCCCGCATGGCCGTCACGGCGTCGTCGACTGCCACCACCGACCAGTCGCCTGAGTGCAGAGCGTCGCGCAGCATGACTGCTTCGGCCGGATATGAAGTTGCGCAGAGCACCAGCTCAGGCGTCGGAGGGACGGGTTCGGACATCGGGCAGCGCTCCGTTCGTGTCGGCTGGAAAGAAGAATGCGCGAGTTCGACAAGCCGTCACGCTGACGTAACGGTCGCGCCGCCGGCCCCGCGTGCGTCCCCGGCCGATCCGGTCGTCCTACCTGGGTGTAAGGGCTGTGTCCCCAACCGGCGGACCGACCATGCGCCTTCACCTGCCCGAATCCGATCACGACAACGTCGAGACCGCGGAGTGCGCCTTTGCCAGCCTGGTGCTGCATACCAGCCTGACCTGGCTGGCCGTGGGCGTCATCATGGGGAGCGGCGTGCTTCCGGCCGTTGGACGCGATACCGCGGCGCTGTTCCTGGTGCCGCCCGACCGCAAGCCGGCGCCCACGGCCGGGCAGATCGAGCGGTTTCAGGTCGGCCGTCCCGGCGGGTATTACACCGACGGGGAGGAGCTCACGGCGGCGGGGAGCGGCACGCAGGTCGGCGGCCGCCCGTATGGCCGGCTCCGGGCCGGCGAGCGGAGCAGCGCGCTGGGCCTGGCCCCCATGGGCCAGACCGCGCGGCCGGCCGACAGCGTGTTCACAATGCTCGAGGTGGACCGGATGGTGGAACGCTACGAGTTCAGCGCCGCGCCGATCTACCCGCCGAAGCTGGCCGCGGAGGGCAAGCAGGGGCGCGTGCACGCCACCTTCGTGGTGGACACGACCGGCGGGGTGGACATGACCTCGGTGCAGGTGCTCGAGAGCGACGATCCCGAGTTCACCCAATCGGTGCGCGCCGCGCTCGGTGCGATGCGGTTCCGGCCGGCCACGCGGGGCGGAAAGGTGGTACGGCAGCTGGTGGAGCAGCGGTTCAACTTCCGGATTGCGCCGCCCACGCAGGGGGCGAGGGCGGGGCAGATCAGCTGAGCCGGTGGGTACCGGCCGCTCACAGCTCCACCCGAGCCATCAGCGACACCACGAGCGTGTGTGACCGCCGACCCTCGATCCCGAGCGGCTCCAGCTCGTGCACGCTCTTGAACGACACGATGTAGTCCTTCGCCATCAGCTCCAGCCCGACGCGACGCGTGAGCGGCACGCCTAGGCCGCCTCCCACCGAAGACGCGAAGTTGGTCGCACCAGCGTCTACGAGCCGACCCAGCACCGCGGTGGAGAGCGCATAGTGCGCGAGCCCCACGTCGATGTGGGCGAAGGCGTTCGGCCCCCGGTCCGGCTCCGGACCGAGTGGAATCCGTGCTCTCACGCCCGCGTCGGCAAACCACAGAGTTGCGCCGTTCACCCCGAATGACCCGAGCACCGGGATGCCGCTCAGCCGCCAGGTCGGCCGCGCGTAGACGCCGCCGGCCACCAGGCTCATGGAGCGGCGCAGCGGGACGTCCTCACCCCGGGCGGTCGCGGCCGGCAGGACCAGCGCCGCCAGCCGTTCCCGCGAGCCCTGTAGCGACTGGCCGGATCACCCCCTAACATTGTCAATAATGCCGGCTACCTCCGTCGCCGGGCGATTCTCATATTCACCTCGCACTCGGCACCCCACCTACACCAGCACGGAGGCACCCATGCGGCGGTACATGATCGAGCGCGAGATTCCCGGCGTCGGCGGCCTGAACCAAGCCCAGCTGCGCGATGCGGCGGCCACCTCGAACCAGGCGCTGGCCCAGCTGGCCGGCAGGGCGCAGTGGGAGCATTCCTACGTCGTGGCCGACAAGACGTTCTGCGTGTACCTCGCGGAGGACGAGGCGGCCGTGCAGGCGCACGCCGAGCTCAGCGGATTTCCCGCGTCGCGGGTGACCGAGGTGCGCGGGATCATCGACCCGATGACCGCGTCCGCGTGACCCGGCTCAAGCCTCGCGCGAGCCGCCAGCCCCGCCGTCGGCCGGCAGCCGCCGCGGCGCGGGCTCGGCGGGGCATGCTCGACGTCACCGTCGTCCTGATTCCCCATGGCTACGCTTCCGAGGCCATCGCCCCGGCCGAGATCTTCACCTCGGCCGGGGTGCTGTGGCAGGCGCTGTCGGGCCACGCGCCGGAGCCGCGGTTCCGGGTGCGGATCGCGTCGGTGGACGGGGCGGCGGTCCTCAGCTCCTGCGGGCTCCGGCTGGTGCCCGAGTGCGCGATCGAGGACGTCGAGCAGACCGACCTGATCGTGCTGTCGGCATCGGGGCTCAACATCCAGGAGCAGATCGCGCGAAGCACCGGACTCCTGCCCTGGCTACGGGGGTGGCACGCGCGGGGCGCCTGCATCGCGGCGGTGTGCACCGGGGCCGCGTTCCTGGCGGAGAGCGGCCTGCTCGACGGCCGCCAGGCCACCACGCACTGGGCTTTGGCCGAGACGCTGCGGCGGCAGTATCCCCAGGTGCTCTGGCGGCCCGAGCAGTTCGTGACCGAGGACAACCGGCTGTTCTGCAGCGGCGGGGTGTACTCGTCGGTGGACCTGAGCCTCTACCTGGTGGAGAAGTTCTGCGGGCGCGAGGTGGCGCTGCAGTGCTCCAAGGCGATGCTGCTCAGCATGCCGCGCCACTCGCAGACGGGCTACGCGCTGCTCCCGCTTTCGCCGCCGCATGCCGACGACAAGGTGCGCGAGGCCGAAGCGTATCTCCAGGAGCGATTCCGCCGCGCGGTGTCGATCGACCAGCTCGCGAGCGCGGTCGGCATGAGCCCGCGGAACCTGATGCGCCGCTTCAAGGCGGCCACCGGCCGCGTGCCCGGCGACTACGTGCAGACGCTCCGGGTCGCCGCGGCGCGCGAGCTGCTCGAGCGGGGCGGCGGGCTGTCGGTGCAGGAGGTGTGCAGCAAGGTGGGCTACGAGGACGTGGCGTTCTTCCGGCAGCTGTTCAAGCGGCACACCGGGCTCTCGCCGCTCGAGTACCGCAGCCGGTTCGCGGGGATGAGCGTGGCGCGCGAGGGGCGGGACGCGGGGCAGTAGGTCAGCGGCTGGATGGCTCGACCGAGATCTGGCTCTGATCCTTAAGCTCGATCTCGACCCGTCCGCGATAAGTCACGATCGGCCCGCGGACGCTCACCCGCTTCCCGGCGAGCGTATCCAGCCGCGCCGTCCAGGGCGGTACCGGCGCCAACGCCACCGCGGTGAACGTCTGTCGCGGATAGTCCGCTCCGAAGTTGAGGTAGACGTTCCCTCCCGGCGATCGAAACACCGCCGCCACCGTGCCGACCACCGTCGCCGTCTCACCAATGTGCGCGGCCGCCTCGCGGTCGAGATACACGCCCGGTCCGAGCTGAGCCGCCGAGGGCCCCGCCGACGGGCGGTAGCCGGCCAGTGTCTCGTTGAGCACCTTGGCCAGCCGCACGCCGGCCGCAATCAGCGCGCGATCGATGATGGGCTTGCTCTCATCCACGTACGCCGCTCCCAGCCGGCCGTCGGGCGGAAGCTTGTAGGCATGCTCGACGGCGATGCGGTGTCCCTCCATCGCCCAGTCCACCACGCTTCCGCGCTCGAGGGCCGCGAGATCCATGGTGTCCATCTTCCGCTCGAGCCGGGGCAGGTAGGTGGCCTCGTCCATCCCGACGTGGTAGAGCAGCTCGCCGTCCCACACCTGGTGCAGGTTCATCGAGTCACCCTCGAGGTACACGATCCGCCGGTTGCCGCCGCGGTCGTTGTCGTCCGCCACGTGCAGCGGCTGGTGGAGGTCGCCCACGAAGTGAATCAGGAACCGGAGCGCCTCGGCCCGGTCGAGCGGCGAGGACGCGGGGTTCGCCAGCACCTGCCGGTCGCTCGCGATGGCGGCGATGATGCACTTCCCGTCGGGGCAATCACGCGCGGAGTCGTAGCTGGTCGCCCCAAGGGGGATGTTGACGTAGTGCAGCGGGTCGGCATCGTGGCGGTACTGCTTGATGTTGTCGGCCCAGACCGCGGCGTCGGACATGCGCTGCCCGCCGAGGATGTCGCGCACGGCGCGCGCGGCCTCGGGCGTGAGGCGCCGCTCGGCGATGTCGGCGACGATTCGGTGGCCGAGGTCGTACCAGAAGAGGGCCGCGGCGGGCGTCGGCCAGGGTGGGGCGGCGAGCGCCGCCACGAGGAGCCAACCAGAGCGGATCATCGGAAGCAACCGTCCTGCCGACGTCAGCCGGCCCGAGCGTTGAGGCGGCTGGTGGCGGCCTCCCAGCCCGCGTCGAACGGATGACCGGGCTGGTCGAGGTCGATCAGCAGGGGGGCGTGATCGGAGGGAACCGGTTTGCCCTTCCTTGCTTCGCGGTCGATCTCCGCGCCGACGGTGCGGCTGGCCAATGCCCGGGTCACGAGCAGGTGATCGATCCGCATTCCGAGATTCCGGTGGAACGCGCCGGCCCGATAGTCCCACCAGGTGTATCGGCCGGCCTCCGCGTGATGCAGGCGATAGGCGTCCACCAGCCCCCAGCGGCACAAGCGAGCGAAGGCGTCGCGCTCGGCCGGGGACACGTGGGTGCCCCCGTGGCAGGCCCTGGGGTCCCACACGTCCTTGTCCTCGGGCGCGAGATTGAAGTCGCCGCCGAGTACGAGGGCCTCGGCGGGGTCGGCCGTCCGCGCCAGCCAGCCGGCCAGGCGCTCGTACCACGCGAGCTTGGCCTCATAAAAGGAAGAGCCCACCGCCCGGCCGTTGGGAGCGTAGAGCGAGGCGACCCGCACCCCGCCGCAGGTGGCGGCGACGATCCGCGCCTCGGCCAGCGGCTCGTCGTCGCCCACCTCTGACGTCTCGGCGGGACGGAGCGGCTCGCCGAAGTTGCGCACGACGTCGGCGAGGCCGACTCGGCTCGCGATCGCCACGCCGTTCCAGCGTCCCTCGCCGTGGTGGGCCAGCTCGTAGCCGGCCGCGCGGAATTCGGCCACCGGCGCGGCGGCGTCGGCGAGCTTGGTCTCCTGCATCAGCAGCACGTCGGGGCGGGTGCGCTCGAGCCACCAGCGCACCTTGTCCAGGCGGGCCTTGAGCGAGTTCACGTTCCAGGTGGCGATGCGCATGACCTGTTAGTAGAGGGTTCGCGCGCGGGCGTCAACTGCCGGCCGAGGGCTGTCCTCGGGATGACAGACCGGGCGGACACTCTGGCCTCACCCTGGCTTCAATCCGGATTCCCAG
>DASSMN010000392.1:0-2247 GCA_035688885.1 Gemmatimonadales bacterium | reverse complement strand
GCAAGCCAGAGGCGGATGGTGGGAAGGCTCTCATCAAGGAGGGAGTATGACCGGCACGAATCTCATCTGGTTCCTGGTGATCGGTCTCGCCGCCGGATGGCTCGCCGGCAAGGTCATGCGGGGAGCGGGCTACGGGCTGATCGGTGATCTGGTGGTCGGCGTGGTGGGCGCCTTCCTCGGCGGCTGGATCTTCGGCCTGCTGCACATCTCCGCGGGCGGGCTCATCGGCCTGCTGGTCACGGCATTCGTCGGAGCGATCGTCCTGGTCTGGCTGTTGCGGCTGCTCAAACGGGCCTGAGGCCAGCCGAGGGGATCGCGGCCCGGGACGAGCCGCGATCCCACCCGGGTCAGGGTACCGGCCCGCGCAAGTTGGCGAGCGCGAACGCGTACTCGTCGGCGATCTCCGCGATGATGCGGTCGGTGGGACGGTATCCGTGGCTCCCCGACGTCTCCACGCGGATCAGGGTCGGCCGCGGGCACGACTGCGCGACCTGCAGGGTCGCCGCGAACTTGAACGAATGCCCCGGCACCACGCGGTCGTCGTGGTCCGCCGTGGTCACGAGCGTGGCCGGATAGCAGGTCCCCGGCTTCAGGTTGTGCAACGGGGAGTAGGCGAGCAGGTAGCCGACGTCGCTCGAATCGTCGGACGACCCGTATTCGACGGCCCAGTACTTCCCGCCGGTGAACCGCTGGTAGCGCAGCATGTCCATCACGCCGACGGCAGGCAGCGCCACCGCGTACAGCTCGGGGCGCTGCGTCATGGCCGCCCCCACCAGCAGGCCACCGTTCGACCCTCCCTGGATCGCGAGCGTACGCGTCGTGGCGTAGCCCTCGCTCACGAGGAACTCCGCGGCCGCGATGAAGTCGTCGAACACGGTCTGTTTCTTTTCCAGCATGCCGGCGTGGTGCCAGGCCTCACCGTACTCTCCCCCGCCACGCAGGTTGGCCACCGCGTACACTCCGCCCATCTCGAGCCACGCCGCCACCGCGGGAGAGAAGGACGGCGTGAGGCTGATGTCGAAGCCGCCGTAGCCGTACAGCAGCGTGGGATGACTGCCGTCCTTGGCGAGCCCTTTGCGCGCCGTGATGAAGATCGGCACGCGCGTCCCGTCCTTGGATTGATAGAAGGTGGCGCGCGTCTCGAACGGTGATGGATCGAACGGCGTCGTCACCGGCATGAACGGCTGCAGTTTCCCCGTCGCCAGATCGTAGCGGTACACGGTGGGCGGCCGCAGGTAGGAGGCGAACTGGAAGAAGAAGTCGTTCCCGTCGGTGCGCCCGTTCAGTCCGGCGGCGCTCCCCACCTCAGGCAGCGACACCTCGCCGCGCGGCGCGCCGGCCAGATCGTACAGCCGGATCCGGCTCTGCACGTCCACGAGGTAGCCGAGCACCAGCCGGTTTCCCACCAGCAGGGTGGACGACAGCACGTCGGGCCCCTCGGGAACGATCGTGCGCCAGTGGGTCCGGTCGCTGTCCCCCACCGCCGCCGCGACGATCCGGCCGCGTGGCGCCATCCAGTTGGTGAACAAGTAGAGTGTATCCCGCACCACCCCCAGAGGGTTGTAGTCGGCGTCCTCGGCGGTGGTCACCGGCCGCGGCACCGCGGCCAGGTCGGGGTGCCGCGGGTCCTTCAGGTCGGCCAGCCAGAGCCGGTTGTTGGACGTGCCGCTGGCCGAATTCACGAACAGCCAGCGACCGTCGTCGGAGGTCCCACCGCCCACGAACGCGGTCGAGTCGTCCCGCCGCTGGAAGATCATCCGGTCGGTGGATCGACCCACCGTGTGGTACCAGAGCTGATGGTGGGTGTTGGCGTTGCGCAGGCTCGCCTGCTCGGCCGAGCTCCGAAAGCGGGAGAAGTAGAAGCCGCGGCTGTCCTGGGTCCAGGAAATGCCGGTGAACTTCACGTGCAGCACGACGTCGGGCAGGTCCTTGCCGGCCGCCAGGTCGCGCAGATGGATGTCCTGCAAATCGGAGCCGCCGGCCGCGGTCGTGTAGGCCAGGGTGCGACCATCGGGCGAGATGGACCACTGCGCGACCGCCGTCGATCCGTCGGGGAACAGCGCGTTGGGATCGAGCACGGCGACGGGGTCGCTTCCGGTCGCGCTCGCCCGAAACAGCACCGACTGCCGCTGAAGCCCCGTGTTGCGGCGGAACCAGAGCTGCCCGGCCTCGCGCACGGGGATGCTCATTTTCGGGTAGTTCCACAGCGCGGTGATCCGGGCACGGATCGAGTCGCGCAGCGGCAGC
>DASSMN010000633.1:0-6074 GCA_035688885.1 Gemmatimonadales bacterium | reverse complement strand
TTCCGGAGCCGGTAGCAATCGAGGTGGAAGACCGGCCCCCGGCGTCCGGGGTAGCGGTGGACCAGCGCGTACGTCGGGCTGGTGGCCGGGCGGTTTACCCCGAGGCCGCGGGCGATGGCCTGAATGAAGGTGGTCTTGCCGGCGCCGAGCTCACCCTCGAAGGCGAGCACGGCGCCGGGCGGCAGCGACCGGCCGAGGTATTCGCCTTCGGCCTCGAGCTGCTGCTGGGTCAGCTCGCGGATCATGCGTGGCGCCGGAGCCGGGGCGCCGAGGCGCGCCGCACCTCGGGCGCGGCCATGGCCTTGAGATCGTTGAGCTGGTCGCGCAGCATGGCGGCCAGCTCGAACTCGAGGTTGGCGGCCGCCTCCCGCATCTGCTTCTCGAGCGACTGGATGTAGGCCGCCCTCCGCGCCGGGTCGTGGAGATCCACGCTGTCGGCGGCGCGCTTGGGCTCGGGCTTCTCGGTACGGGCGTCGGCGACGTGGGTGGAGAGCCGCACCTCCTCCATCGACTTGACGATCGAGCGAGGGGTGATGCCGTGCTCGAGGTTGAAGGCCTGCTGGATGCTCCGCCGCCGCGTCATCTCGTCCAGCGCACGCCGCATCGAGCCGGTAATCTGGTCGGCGTACATCACCGCCCGGCCGTTGACGTGGCGGGCCGCCCGCCCGATGGTCTGCACCAGCGACCGGTCGCCCCGGAGGAAGCCTTCCTGGTCCGCATCGAGAATCGCGACCAGCGACACTTCCGGCAGGTCCAGCCCTTCGCGCAGCAGGTTGATGCCGACCAGCACGTCGAAGTCGCCCAGGCGGAGGCCCCGGAGGATCTCCATCCGCTCGATGGCGTCGATGTCGGAGTGGAGGTACCGCACCCGGACGCCGGCCTGCTGCAGGTAATCGGTAAGGTCTTCCGCCATCCGCTTGGTCAGGGTGGTGACGAGGACGCGCTCGTGCCGCGCCTCGCGGATTCGGATCTCGTTGAGCAGGTCGTCCACCTGGCCGCGCACCGGCCGGATGTCCACTTCCGGGTCGACCAGTCCGGTGGGGCGGATGATCTGCTCGACCACCGCGCCCTGCGACAGGCCCAGCTCGAACTCGCCGGGCGTGGCGGAGACGTTGATCATCTGCGGCACCAGCGACATGAACTCGTCGAACTGGAGCGGACGGTTGTCCAGCGCCGAGGGCAGTCGAAAGCCATACTCGACCAGGGTGAGCTTCCGGGCCCGGTCGCCGTTGTACATCCCGCCGATCTGGGGAATGGTGACGTGCGACTCGTCCACCACGACGAGGAAGTCGGGCGGGAAGTAGTCGAACAGGCAGGCGGGACGCTCGCCGGCCCGGCGGCCGCTCAGGTGACGGGAGTAGTTCTCGATGCCGGCGCAGGTGCCGATCTCGAGCAGCATCTCGACGTCGAAGTTGGTGCGCGACTCGAGCCGCTGGGCCTCGAGCAGCTTCCCCGCCCCGCGGAGCTCGGCCAGCCGCTCGGCCAGCTCGGCCCGGATGGCGCCCACGGCGCGCTCGATCTTGGAGCGCTCGGTGACGAAGTGCTTGGCGGGATAGATGGCGCACTGCTCGAGCTGCGCGATGGTGGTGCCGGTGAGCGGGTTGATCTTGCTGATCCGCTCGACCTCGTCGCCCCAGAGCTCGATCCGGATGGCCTGCTCGGCGTAGGACGGGAAGATCTCGATGGAATCGCCGCGCACCCGAAAGGTGCCCTGCTCGAAGGCCAGGTCGTTCCGGCTGTATTGAATGCGCACCAGCTCGCTCAGGATATTGTCCCGGCCACGCTGCTCACCCCGGCGGACGTTGACCATGAGCTTGCGGTACTCGAGCGGATCGCCCAGGCCGTAGATGGCGCTCACGGTGGCGACGATCACGACGTCTTCGCGCTCCATCAGGCTGGACGTGGCGCGAAGGCGAAGACTCTCGATGTCCTGGTTGATGGAGGCGTCCTTCTCGATGTAGACGTCGGTCGAGGGGACGTAGGCCTCGGGCTGGTAGTAGTCGTAGTAGGAGACGAAGTACTCGACGGCGTTCCGGGGCAGGAACTGGCGCAGCTCGCCGTAGAGCTGGGCGGCGAGGGTCTTGTTGTGCGAGAGCACCAGCGTGGGCTTTCCGTAGCGCGCGATGGTGTGGGCCAGCGTCATGGTCTTGCCCGACCCGGTGACGCCTAGCAGCGTCTGGTACTTGTCGCCGCGCTCGAGCCCCGCCGTGAGCTCGGCGATGGCCTTCGGCTGGTCGCCGGCGGGGGCGAACGGAGCGACGACGTCGAAGTGATTCATCGGGGGAAATATAGCGATGCCGGTGTTTGTTCGGGAGGAGCACTCGAACGGTCGGACGGTCCTACCGAGCCAATGCGCAAGCAACCGAGGGATCTGGTACGAGGAATGGCCCGAGCCACTCGTAACCAAGATCCCTCGCTCCGCTCGGGATGACCGCGTTCACCGGCAGTGCCTGGCCGAGGGCTCCTCCTCGGGCTGACGGCGTCCAGTCCGCCGCCTTACGCGGCGTGCCGGGGAACCCTCACGCCGCCAGGGCCGCGCAGAACTCCCCGAATACGCTGATGTACCGATCCACGTCGGCCTCGGTGTGCTGCACCGAGAGAGTCCACTGCTCCTCGTCACCGGGGGTCATGAAGATGCCGCGGTTGAGCAGCCAGGGAAACGAGGCGGCGAACAGCTCGGGCCGCGTGTCGAGGAAGTCGCGGTAGTCCTTCATGGGTTTGGGCCGGTACGAGACGCAGCCCTTGGCGCCCAGGTCCACCGTGTGGGCGGGTATGCCATGCCGGTCGATGGCCGCCTGGCATCCCTGGACCAGTCGGGTGCCGAGCCGAGCGAAGTGGCGGTACGCGTCCGCGGTGAGCACCTCGTTCAGCGTCACCAGACCGACGTGCGAGACCAGCGGGTTGCCGTTGTAGGTGCCCATCTGCGAGACACCGCGCTCGATCAGGCGCATCAGATCCTCGCGTCCGCCGAAGGCGGCGGCCGGAAGCCCTCCCGCAATCGCCTTCGCCAGGCAGACCAGGTCGGGCTGCACCCCGAACCGCTCGGTGGCGCCGCCGGCCGCGATGGTGAAGCCGGTCTTGATCTCGTCGAAGATGAACACCACGCCATACTTGGTGCACAGCTCGCGGACCCGCCTCAGGTACCCGGGCTGAGGCACCACGATCCCGATGTTCATCATCGCCGGCTCCATGATGAGGCAGGCGATCTCGTGGCCCCGCTCCTGGAACAGCCGCTCGAGATGATCGGCATCGTTGAACGGGACCACCTGGATGTACTTCGCCGCGTCTTTGACCATGCCCTTGGACACCGGAGCGCTTCCGGGCCGGTCGCGCCCACCCATCAGGTCGGCGTTGGGCACGATGGAGAACATGACGCTGTCATGGTGGCCGTGATAGGAACCCTCGATCTTGCACACCACGTCGCGCCCGGTGGCCGCGCGGGCCACCCGGATGGCATCCATGGTGGCTTCGGTGCCCGAGTTGGTGAAGCGCAGCGCCTCGAGGTTGAACCGGCGGCAGATCGCTTCGGCAAAGGCGACGGCGTTCTCGGTGGTGACCGCGAAATGCGTCCCGCGGCCGGCGGCTTCGTGAATGGCCTCCACGATGCGCGGGTGGGCGTGGCCCACCACCATCGCGCCGAATCCGCAATGGAAGTCGAGGTACTCGGTGCCGTCCTGGTCCCAGATGTGGCTGCCCCGCCCATGCGTCACGTAGATGGGATAGGGCTGCATCTTCTGGAACGACGACACGACGCCGAACGGCAGCGTGCGGGTGGCGCGCTCGAACAACTGGGCCGACCGCGGGGTGCGGGCGAGCAGCCGGCTCATCTCGACCTGCCCGATTTCCTGGGCCCGGCCAAGCAGCCGATCGCTCACCGCCCGATCGCCGGCGGCGAGGGTGGTGCTCATGGGGTCACCTGTCTTGTGTTGGGCTCGGGAATGCTATCGGCCTCGGAGGGGTCACTCGATGGCTGCCACGATGAGATTGCGCCCGGGAACGGTGGTTGTCAACTCCCCGGCGGGGATGCACATTGTCGGAACATGCCTTCCGCACACTCCACCGCTGCAGCCGTCGCACCGACCACTGGAACCGCCGCCCATGCGGGCGCCGGGGATCCCGTCATTACGCTGAGGCACGTGGTCAAGCGGTTCGGTACCTACGTCGCGGTCCAGGACGCCAACTTCGCCATCGAGCGGGGCGAGTTCTTTTCACTGCTGGGTCCATCCGGCTGCGGCAAGACGACGACGCTTCGGATGATCGCAGGGTTCGAGCAGCCCACGACGGGGGAGATCCTTCTCGAAGGGAAGGATGTCTCCCGGGTGCCGCCGTACCGCCGCAACGTGAACACCGTGTTCCAGCATTACGCGTTGTTCCCGCACATGACGGTCATGGACAACGTCGCCTTCGGGCCGCGGAGCCAGAAGCTGGCGCCGAACGAGACCGCGCGCCGGGTGCGCGAGCTGCTGGACGTGGTCCGGCTCACGACCTTCGCCGATCGGAAGCCGGCGCAGCTCTCCGGCGGCCAGCAGCAGCGGGTGGCGCTGGCGCGCGCGCTGGCCAACTATCCCAGTGCCCTGCTGCTCGACGAGCCGCTCGGCGCGCTCGACCTCAAGCTGCGCCAGGCGATGCAGATCGAGCTGAAGCGGATTCAGCGCGAGGTGGGCATCACGTTCATCTACGTGACCCACGACCAGGAAGAGGCGCTGACCATGTCCGACCGGATCGCGGTCATGAACGAGGGCCGAGTGGAACAGATCGGCACGCCCCAGGAGATCTATCATTCCCCGACCTCTGTCTTCGTGGCCAACTTCATTGGCGTGGCCAATCTCATCCCCGCCGTCGTGCAGGAGGCGGCCGGCAGCAAGGCGACGGTGGTCGTGGCGGGCACCCACCGCATCCCCGTGCCCGCCGGCGCCAAGCCGGTGCGGGCGGGCGCGCCGGCCACCGTGATGGTGCGCCCCGAGCGGCTCAAGCTGAGCCAGGGCGGCGCCGCCGACGGCCGCGGCGTGCCGTGCACGGTCGAGCACGCGGTGTTCCAGGGTCCGGTGGTGCGCTGCACGCTGCGCGCCGCCGACGGTACCCAGATCGTGGCCCACGTTGGCCCGGAGCACCCGCTCCCGCCGCTCACGCCGGGCCTGGGCCTGCAGGTGGAATGGGACTACGAGGCGGCGCGACTGCTGCCGCCCACGGACGGAGCGCCCGCGGACGAAGAGCCGGACCTGCGCCACACGGTTGAACGGGCGAGCATGCCGCGCCCTTGACCGCCACACCCCATCACCGTCTCACAGCAGGAGTCTACCCATGAGTCGACGAGAGTCCGACCAGCGCGACGCCGAGCTCCATGCGTTCCTCCGGGAGGCGCTGACCCGGCGCGGGTTTATCCGGCGGTCCGCCTTCACCGCGGGCGGCCTGGTGCTGGGCAACAGCCTGCTCGCCGCGTGCGGCGGCGGGAAGGAAGGCGGCAAGGTGGCCGCGGGCGACTCGACGGCCGCCGCCGCCGGCGTCGGCGGCGGCAAGACCCTCCGGATCTCGAACTGGCCCCTCTACATCGACAAGCAGACCGTCCCCGACTTCGAGAAGGCCACGGGGATCAAGACCGAATACACGGAAGACATCAACGACAACAACGAGTTCTTTGCCAAGATCGACGAGCCGCTCAAGCGGAGCCAGAGCATCGATCGCGACATCATCGTGCTCACCGACTGGATGGCCGGCCGGTTGATCAACCTGGGCTACGTGGCGCCGCTGGATGACGCCAAGTTCCCCAACAAGGCGAACCTGGTCGACACGGTCAAGGACGTGAGCTTCGATCCCGGCCGCAAGTACAGCGTGCCGTGGCTCTCGGGCATGACCGGCGTCGGGTACAATCCGAAGAAGACCGGCGGCGAGCTCACCAGCATCAACGACATCTTCAATCCCAAGTTCAAGGGACAGGTCACGATGCTGACGGAGATGCGGGACACGCTGGGCCTCGTCATGCTGGGCATGGGGAAGGATCCGTCCAAGGCGATCAAGGCCGACGTCGAGGCCGCCGCCGCCAAGATCAAGAAGGCGCGTACCAGCGGCCAGATCCG
>DASSMN010000629.1:0-28988 GCA_035688885.1 Gemmatimonadales bacterium | reverse complement strand
AAGCTGCGCAGCTCCGCGAGTATCTCGTGCAGGGGATGATCGTGGAGCTCGGCACGCAGCACGTACACCGCGCCCGCGAACAGGAGCAGACTCACGGCCGCGCTGAGCACGCGCCGGCGGGTGCTGGAGGCTCGGGGGGTCATGGTGGACGGGTAGCGCGCGTCCGGATGCGGCGCGGTGAGTGGCGTCACGAGCACCCCGTGGACCGGTGGCGTGGCTGAACACGCGGACCGCCGCCGGCCGTTGTGCGGTCGGCGGCGGTGCTCTTCGGTGCGGCGGCTACGCCTTCGCCTTCTTGAACAGCGGGAGGTACTGCCCGTAACCCTCCGCCTCGAGCTGGTCCACCGGGACGAAACGGAGCGCCGCCGAGTTCATGCAGTATCGCAGGCCGGTCGGCTTGGGTCCATCATCGAACAAGTGACCCAGGTGGGAGTCCGCGTGCGCCGAGCGCACCTCGGTCCGCTCCATGAAGAGCTGGTGATCGCTCTTGGTGGTGATGTTGGTCGGCTCGAGCGGCCGAACGAAGCTGGGCCACCCGGTGCCGGAGTCGTACTTGTCGAGCGAGCTGAACAGCGGCTCGCCGGACACGATGTCGACGTAAATGCCCGCCTCGTGGTTGTCCCAGTACTGATTGTGGAACGGCCGTTCCGTGCCCTCGTGCTGGGTGACGGCGTACTGCTCCGGCGTGAGCTTCTGCTTGAGCTCCGTGTCGCTCGGCTTCTTGAAAGTCATCGCGTTCCATCCCGTAGTGTGCGTCGTCGTCGCCGGCTGTGCCTGTGCCGCGGCGGTCCCGGTCAGCGTCGCCAGGAGCAGCGTGGTCCCCAGCAGCCCGCGGGTGATGTCACGTCCTCGTCTCATCGGCTTGCCTCCTTCGGGGCAGCAAGGTCGCCCCACAGCTCCTGCAGGCGCGCGTCCCGCCGGCAGCCGATCCGGTAGGCCTCGTAGCGCTCGGGATGCTTGCGGTAAAACTGCTGGTGATACTCCTCGGCCGGATAAAACGCCGAGGCCGGCTGGATGGCGGTCACCACCGGCGTGTTGAATCGGCCCGACCGGTCGAGCGCCGTCTTCGAGGCCTCCGCCTCCTGCTTCTGCTGCGGGTCACCGTAGAAGATGATCGACCGATACTGCGGCCCGTGGTCGCAGAACGCCTGGTTGGGCGTGGTCGGATCGATGTGGTGCCAGTAGATCTGCAGCAGGCTGTCGTACGAGATCCGGTCCGGCTGGTAGAGGACCTGGACGGACTCGGCATGGCCGGTCTGCCCGGTTTCCACCTGCTCGTAGGTTGGATTCTTGAGCGTGCCTCCGGCATAGCCGGCGGTCACGCTCGTCACCCCGGGGACCCCGTCGAACGCCTTCTGCATCGACCAGAAGCATCCGCCGGCGAACAGCGCCGTGCGCGGAGCCGGGGGGGCGCGGAACCCCGCGGCCAGCCCGCAGGCAACCAGCAACGCGGCCAGTCCTGCGATCCGTCGGGGTAGAATGCGAGTGAAACCTGACATGGCGGTCCGTCGGTTCGGGTCAGCCTATTAACGCACCAGGCGCCCGATCGGATCCCTGCGCGGGGCGCGGCGGATGTCGAACCCATAAACAGCGTGGCAGGAAGCGGTTGCTGAAGCGGGAGAACCCGGCTGCTACCGCCCCTGGTCCAGCCGGTCGGGCGGCCGCTGCTGGGCCAGCAGACGCTCTGCGAAGTCGATCCGCTCCTGCGCTTCGCCCAGCTCCTGGCGGAGTGAGCCCACTTCGTTCTCCAGCGACTGCAGACGATCCGTCATCTGCGGGTCAGACGTCCGCTTGGCCTGAGCCTGGATGGTGGCAATCTTGACCGCGCCCCACGCGAGAATGGCGGCGATGGGGATGAAGACTCCGACGGTTCCTGAATCCATGGTCTCCTCGGGCAGAACGGTGCGCCACCGTGCCTGGTACCAGGATCAAGCTACGAGCGGAGTTGGGGGGGATCAACGGCGGCCGGTGCGGTCCGGCGACCGGGTTCAGGGTGAGGCGGCCGGCGCGAGTGGGATCGAGTCGAGTCCGGGCGCCAAGGGTCGCTCGGCGGAATCGAACACGGGCCGACCTGCCACCAGGACGGTGAGCCGCGGGAGCGTGACCGGCACCTCGAGCGCGTAGCGGCCGGCCGGCTTCCGGTTGTCCACCTCGATCCGCCCGTCGCCCACTTGATAGGCGACGTCGCCGCCATAGGCCTGGAGCGCGGCGTTGGCTCGGCTGGTGGCGTGGATCGCGAGCACACCGCGGGGCTCGGGCGCGGCAAAGGTGACCACCAGCGCCCGGGGCGCCGGGATCTCCACCCCGCCGGCCACCTGGGCCGGCGCAGTGGGCGCCGCGGCCGGTGCCGGAGCCGCGGCTCGAGGCGCGGTGGGAGGCGCGCTGCCGAGCTGGCTCCGGAACCACCGGTTGAGTGGGGTGCCGGGAACCGCGGCCGCGGCCGCCCCTGCCAGGAACAGCGCAAGCGAAGCTGCCAACGCGGCGTGCCGGGCGCCGAAACGCGGGCCCCGCGGCGCGGGCGCAACCCGGGCCGGCATCGGATGGTCGAGCAGGCGGAGCAATGCGCCGATGCGGGCCTCGTTGTCCCGAACAGTGGCCTCGCGTGCCCGGCACGGAGCACAGCCGGCCAGATGCGACCGAATCGCCGCCGTCTCGCCGGCGGACAGCTCGCCGTGAACCAGCGCGAGCAGCGCCGCCTCACTCGGATGCATCGTGCATCTCCTCGAACGCCGCGCGAAACGCGTGACTGGCCCGAACCAGCGTGGTGCCCACGCTGGTCTCCGCCAAGCCCAGGGCGGCGGCGATCTCGCGATAGCTGTAGCCGCCGTGCCGGAGCAGCAGCGCCTGCCGATCCCGCACACTCAAGCGATCGAGGGCCGCCCGCACCGCGGTGATTCGCTCGGCGCGTTCGACCTCGTCGGCCGGGTCGTTGGCGGGCGCGCCGACGGGCGCGCGCGTGGGCTCCTCGCTGAGCAGCCGAAGCTGGCGGGTCACCCGGCGTCGTTCGTCGCGCACCAGGTTGTTGGCCACCGCCACCAGCCAGCCGGCGGGCTGATC
Source organism: Gemmatimonadales bacterium (assembly GCA_035688885.1). Classification (GTDB taxonomy): domain Bacteria; phylum Gemmatimonadota; class Gemmatimonadetes; order Gemmatimonadales; family GWC2-71-9; genus CAVVWJ01. Next base: position 25,931 of record DASSMN010000629.1, on the reverse strand, counting down.
CGGCATCTCGCCCCTGCGGTGCAGTCGCACGAAGGCCTCCTGCGCTACATCCGCCGCAAGGTCGGGATCGCCGGTGAGTCGGTCGAGATAGGTGAACAGCGGAGCGTACCGCGCCGCATAGCAGGCGCGAAACGCCTCCTCGAACGGCGGCTCATCGTCCACGACGTGAGCGCGAGCGGCGTGGAGGGAACGAAGTGTCATCGGGGCGAGGGTAAGCGACGCGGCATCCACGTCGAAGGAACGCCAGGCGCCCCGGCTTTGTGACAAGCGGAAGTTCGTCGAAGGTCAGAACCGCCAGCCGACTTCGAGCTGCAGCCGCCGCGAGCCGCCTTGAATGCCGCGGAGCCCGCCATCCGTGCGCGCCACCAGCCCGAGGATGTTGGTCCGGTCGAGGAGATTGGTCAGCGCGGCCGCTGTCGTGAGCCGGCTGCCCCGGCCCATGCCGGGGATCTGCCAGTCGCGCCGGAGGCCGAGGTCCAACCGGGAATAGGAGGGCAGCCGGGTACTGTTGATGTCACCCGGAAGATTGATCGGCGTGCCGGCCAGCTCGCCGTCCTGGATCGGCTGGTAGTCGAACCCCGGTTCCACCACCGACGCCGGCTCGTGGGCCCCCGCCCGAAAGCGAAGCTGGACCCGCGTATCACGCAGGAACTGATAGCCCAGGTCGACGCCGACCGAGCTGCCGTTGCCATAGCTGGTGCGGTAGTCGGTCGATCCCGCCGTGCGGGTGTCCCTGGCAAGCGTCACGGAGACTCGGCTCCGGAGGGGACCGCGATCGAGAGTCACGGTGCCCGTCACGCCCGAGGCATCGCCGTTGCCCACCACGAGGCTGTCACCCGGGAAGAAATCGCGGGTCGAGGCGGCACCCAGCGCCACGCCTGCGGTGCGGCGCGCGAAGGCGGTGACGGCGAGCTCGAGTCCGCCGCCCAGCTGGCGCCCGGCGTAGGCTTCGAGCTGATCGGCGCGGGCAACCGGGAGATTGCCGGCACCCGCGGCGACCGGGAGATCGAAGCCCAGGAGCAACCCCAGAACCGATTCGTCGTTGACTACCGACTGGAGGGCCTGGTGACTCCGCCCGACCGCCACCCCGAGCCGGGTGCGGTCGTCGGGCTGGAGATCGGCGCTGAGGCGGGGCTCGAGTCCGGTCCACCCGGCGAAGTCGCTGCTGGCGCGGAGCCCGGCGGACAGCAGCACCGGGCCCAGGGGGCGCCACTGGTGCTCGGCAAACACCGAGGCCAGCGTCGGCGCGGCGGCGAGCGTCAGCCCCCCGGCCCCCGTGACCGTGTAGCCGGTGCTCGAGCGCACCACCGATGCGCCGAGGCTGGTTCCCCCGTCGCCCGAGGGCCATGCGACCCGTCCCGAGAGCCCAAGCTGCGCCAGCCGGTTGTGGAGCCGCTCCGGTCCCTCGCCGCCGCGCCACGCGACGTCGGCCGAGCTGCCGGCGGCCCACGCCGCCGTCTCGAGCTTGACGGGGGTATCGGTGCGATTCCACGTGAGGCCTTGGCTCCAGCTGTTCCAGCTCACATCGTTCCGCGCCACGGGCAGGTAGCTGCCGTGCGATCCCGAGTAGCCGGTGTTGTCCCCGAAGGCTGGAAAGGCCAGCGTGTTGTCCGACAAGAACGAGACGGCGCGCAGCCGCCCGCCGGCCAGGTCGCTGGTCGCGACCGTCAGCAGGTCGCGATAGCCGCTGCCGTCGGTCGCATCCCGGTCGTACCCCTCGCCCATCAGGGCGTTGCGATAGGTGGTCCGGCCGCCCACCGAAATGCCGGTGCGAAGGGCAGGGACGTATCCCGAGACGCTCTGGCGGATCTCGCTCGAGCCCAGGGCGCCGCGGGCGGCGAAGGGGTCGGGGCCTGCGTCGCGCGTCTCGAGTTCCACGACGCCCGCCAGGTGGTCGCCGAACCGCGCCGAGCTCACGCCGGGGTGGAGCTCCGCCGCGGCAACCGCGTCCGGGTTCACGGCGCTGGCCGAGCCGGCGTAGTGCACCGCGGAAAAGACCGGAATGCCGTCCAGCAGGACCAGGTTGTCCGCCGTGGCCCCGCCCCGCACGTGCACGCCCGCCCCCCGCTCGCCGCTCGCCTGCATGCCGGGGAGGTCCGCCAGCGCCAGCAGCACATCGCCGGACCCGGCCAGGCGGTGGTCCATCCAGTCGTTGTCCAGCCGCACGCGGCCGAGCTCGGCATCGTCGCCAGGCCGACCCGAGAGCACGGTTACCGCGGTGCCGACCACCTGGAGCGTCGCCAGGTGAACCGGCTGGGGCATAAGCTCCACGTCGACCCGGGCCAGGCCCGAGTCGGCCACCAGCACGCCGATTTCCAGCGTGTCGTAGCCTTCACGCACGAACCTGATCTGGTGGGAACCGGGGGCCAGACCGTCCAGCCGGTAGCCGCCCGCAGAGTCGGTGAGGCTGTTCAGCCGCCCGGCCTCGGTGACCGTCACGTCCGCGAGCGGCCGCTGGGCCGTGCCATCACGCACCCTGCCGGCCACGACCCCACCGGGAGGGAGCGGCGCCACGGCGACCGCGGCCTGAAGCAGGACGACTACCGGAACCAGAAGCACGCATTCCCCGGCTGAGGGCTCGAGCGGCCGGCCACACCGGCACCCCGGAATATATAGAAGATCGCCAAACGCATCTCGAACCCCACATGGCGCGCGACCTGCCGCCCGGCGGCGGGCCGCGCTAACTTGCCGCATGCACGAGTTCCCATCGCTGCCGTGCTACCCGTGCCCTCATCATTCGTCCTGCTGCGCCTACGGCGTCACCCTGAGTGACGACGAGGCCGCCGCCATCTCGCGTACTCACGGCGGGCACGCGCTCTATCGCACCCGCTGGGGCGAGTGGCGCACTCGCGTCCGGGGGGGGCGCTGCGTCTTCCTGCGGGAGAACGTGTGTACCATCCACGCGGAGCCGTACTACCCCGCCGTGTGTCGGGGGTTTCCGTGGATCGACGCCGAGACCGGCGGACCGTACGAATACGATCGCACCATCTGCCCCGAATTCCTCAACCGCCCGGAGCTAGTCCAGCTGGGCGGCCCACGCCCGAACGGCCAACTGAATGGTGACGCGTGACGACCCTGCGCTCGGCTTGCCTGGTACTGGTTTCCCTTCTGCTCCGGTCCGCCCTGATGCCCGCTGACGCCGACGGTCAGACCAGCGCCCCCGCAGCCGACCCCGCGCTGGCGCGCGCCCGTGCCCTGCTCCGGTCCACCCCGCTCATCGACGGACACAATGACCTGCCCTGGGAGATCCGGCGGGCCAAGGACCACCCCTTCGACGTGGCGGCCTACGACCTCCGGCAGCCCGCGCCCAAGCACACCGACCTGGCCCGGCTCGAGGCGGGGCAGGTGGGAGCGCAGTTCTGGTCGATCTACATCGACGGGGAGATGAAGGACAGCGGCTACGCTCGGGTGCAGCTCGAGCAATTCGACATCGCGCGCCGCATGATCGCGCGATACCCGGACCGACTGGCCATGGCGCTCACGGCCGACGACATCGAGCGCGCCTTCAAGCGGCATCGCGTCGCCTCGCTGCTCGGCATGGAGGGCGGGCATGCGATCGAGAACTCGCTGGGCGCGCTTCGTTCGTACTACGCCCTGGGCGCGCGCTACATGACGCTCACCCACAACGTCACCCTGGACTGGGCCGACGCGGCACTGGACAGCGCGCGTCACGGCGGGCTCACCGAATTCGGCAAGGAAGTCGTGCGGGAGATGAACCGGCTCGGCATGCTGGTGGATCTGTCGCACGTTTCGCCGGCCACCATGAGCGACGCGCTCGACGTCGCCGAGGCGCCGGTCATCTTCTCGCACTCGGCCTCGCGCGCGCTGGTGGACCATCCGCGCAACGTGCCCGACTCCATCCTGGCGCGGCTGCCCAAGAACGGCGGCGTGGTGATGGTCACCTTCGTGCCCTCGTTCGTGTCCAACGAGTTCAAGCAGTGGGAGGCGTCGGGCGACTCCGCGCTCAAGCAGCTGCGCACCCTGCCGGACAGTACCGAGGCCCGGCGGCAGTGGGAGGAGTGGAAGGGCGCGCATCCGCCGCCGGCGGCGACCCTGGCCCAGGTGGCCGACCACATCGAGCACGTTCGCCAGGTGGCCGGGGTGGATCACGTCGGCATCGGCAGCGACTTCGACGGCGTGGACTACACGCCGGTTGGGCTGGAGGACGTGTCCAAGTTCCCGGAGCTGTTCGCCGAGCTCATTCGGCGCGGCTGGACCGATGCGGACCTCAAGAAGCTCGCGGGCCAGAACCTGCTGCGGGTCCTGCGACAGGCCGAAGCCACGGCGGCCAGGCTGCAGCGCGAGCGGGAGCCTTCGACCAAGACGATCGAGCAGCTCGATGGAGGGAAGCCGACGTCGTAGGCCCGATCGCTGTAGGCCTGCCTACCGTTCTCTCGCCCCCGACCCCATCCTCCCCACTATCAGGATCGGGAACGCCGCCGCCAGCGCGGCGAACAGGAACCACTGGATCGCGTAGCTCAAATGCGGCCCCTCGTCGACCGCGGGGGCCTCGAGCCGCCGCGGAAAACGCGGCAGCGTGCTGTCGGGCGTCTGGAGGATATAGATCGGGAGAATGGGGTACGGCAACCGCTGGCGGAGTTCGCCGAGATCGAGCCGTCGCCAGGTGGTGCGGCCTCCATGCTCCACCGGCTCGCCCGGGGTTGATCCCAGCGGCAAGGCCAACCCGCGAACGACCCGCGGACCCGGCTCCTCGGTTCCGTCGGCAACGGCGGAGACGGCGTCGGGCGCGGGGAGGAACCCGCGATTTACCAGCACGGCCGGCCCGCCGTCCGACAGGAGCAGTGGCGTCACGACTTCCACCCCCGGTGTCCCTTCGAACACCTCCCCGCGGAGCAGGATCTCGTGCCCATGGTCGTAGCGCCCTTCCGCCACGACGTAGTGCTCGCCCAGCGTGTCGGTCCGTGTCGACCCGGCGGTGAGCTGAACCGGTTCCCCTGCCCGAGCCGCAACGGTCACGACGTTCGCCGCTCGGCGCTGATGGAGCCGGGACAGCTGCCAGATGCCCAAGCGGGCGAACCCCGCCGAGGCTAGCAGCATCAGGGCCATCGTGATCCGGCGCGTCGTCGGTGACATGCAGTGTCCACTCTGGAGGACAATCGGCCGGGCGGCGCAACCGATGGCGTTGCGCTAACCGTCGTGGATCCAAGCGCATGAGCGGGAATCCGGATGCGGTCCGGGTCTTGCCACGGCCTCCGGCACATTCCGCGAACGACGCAAACTAACCGACCACGAGGTGAATCATGGGGAGCCTGCGGCAGAGCCTCTTCACCGGTGCCGTCTGCCTGCTGGTCGCCGGAGCCGCGGCGGCTCAGGACACACCGCGAGGCCTGGTCGAGGTCCACGACTCGGAGCGCGCCGGCTTCTGGGGTGCGTTGGGGCTCGGTGCCGGGGGGGAGGCATTCGACCTTCGGGACGGGCTGGGATACAGCGGTGATCTCTACCGCCCCACCGTGTCGCTCCGACTCGGCGGCACTCCCAACCGCTACCTGCGGCTCGGCGGCGAGATCCTGGGCTGGATCGACGATCAGGGCGATCGCACCAATTCCATCACCAGCGTGCTGTTCATCAGCCAGCTGTATCCGGCGCCAGCGACCGGTCTGTACCTCAAGGGCGGCCTCGGCCTGGGCCGCAATGAGGTGGACTTCAATGACGGGTTCGGGGTCGGGGACACCGGCTTTGCCGGACTGGTGGGCGCGGGTTGGGAGCTGCGCGTTAGCCGGCGCTGGTATCTCAATCCCGCCGTGGACCTGGTCGAGCATCATTACACGGGTCGCGGCGGCGATCGGTATCGGGAGCGGATCGTGAACTTCGGGATCGGGGTCCTGTTCCAGTCCGGTCGGTAGGCCCCTACCCTGACAGGGGACCACCGGCTATGGTACGGGGTCCCCAGACACCAACTCGTAGGCGCTGCGAATGAACCGGTTTGCGCTCGTCCCGCCGGCAGCGGCGGCCCTGGTCGTGGGCCTGCTCGGCTGCGGAGACAATCTCACTCTGCCTGGGCCGACCCAGACCGGTCTGGAGCTGACCGTCCTGGGTGGGAACGGCCAGATCGGAACGGTTGGTCAGGAGCTCGAGAAGCCGGTCGTGGTCGTGGTTCTCAACGCCGCCAGGCTCCCGGTCCCGAACCGCAAAGTGGTGTTCGCGCCCACCGGTACCGCGACCGGTGCGTTCGATCCCGACACCGCCATGACGGATGCCCAGGGCAAGGCCCTGACCCACTGGGTCTTGGGGACCGTGCCCGGTTCCTATACCGGTGAGGCCAGAGTCGTCCCGCTGGATGACTCCATTCCCGCGCCCGTTCCCTTCGAAGCCACCGCCAATGCGGGATCGCCGGATTCGGTCCGCGCCGACAGCCCCACCATCCAGAACGGGCGCCGGGGCGAGCCAGTGGACCAGCCCCTGGTCGTAAAGGTGGTCGATCGGTATGGGAATCCGGTGCCGAATGTCCAGGTCACCTGGAGGGCCGAGCTGGGGAACGGCGACCTCAGCCCCGCCTCAGGCAATGTGACCGATGCGGACGGACGGTGCGGCGTCGTTTGGACCTTGGGTAACCGCATTGGGATTCAGCAGGTGACGGCCGAGATCCCCGATTTGATCGGCTCGCCCGTGACATTTTCGGCAACAGTGCTGTTCTAGTTCCATCGGTTCAGGCGTGTTGTGGCGAGGGCGCCACAGTCGAAGACGCTGGCAGAACAAATCAGTCTGAGATACGCACCTGGCGCGTGGGTGAGGGCTCCCCACCGGGCACGCATCCTGCTTTGTCCTCCCCCCTGAACCGACCCAGAACTGCAGTTCCTTTCATAGCTCCGTCACAGGACTACGCGTGACCACGATCCGGCGACGTCTGGCGTCACTGATCGCGCTCGGCTTGGCCGTGCTGGCGTTTGCCTGCGGCGGCGACGGCGTCGTGCTGCCCAATGAGTCCAAGCCGGCATTCATCACCAGGGTGAGCGGTGACAGCCAGTCGGCCGCGGCCGGCCAGGCGCTCGAGCTGCCGCTCATCGTTCGCGTGGCCGATGCGTTGGACCGGCCGGTCGAAGGCCAGGTGGTCGCCTTTGCCGTGGGTGCGGGCGGTGGTCAGGTCACGCCGGCCTCGGCCACCACGGGTGCGGACGGGAAGGCGTCCGTTACCTGGACCTTGGGGGGGGCAGCGGGTCAGCAGAAGGTGCGCGCCAGCGTGACGGGGGACGGCGTTCCCGACGGGCTTCTCGTCGATTTCAGCGCCACGGCCGTCTCCGGCGCCGGCGCCAAGCTCGTCCTGGTCAGCGGTGACAACCAGACTGCGGCTGTGCGGTCGGCGCTGCCGGAGTCGCTGGTGGTACGAGTAACGGATGCACTCGATAACCCCGTCCCCGGCGTCGAGGTCACCTGGGACGTCGGCGGAGGCGGGTCGATCAGTCCTGGCTCGGTGACCACGGACGCCAGCGGCCTCGCCGCCGCCCAGCGAGTGCTCGGCAACGCATCCGGAACCCAGACCGCCTCGGCTTCGTCCACCGGGCTCACCTCTGTGACATTCACCCAGACGGCGGTCGCGGCCAACCCGACGGCGCTGATCCTGGTCTCCGGCGATGCGCAGAGCGCGCCGGCTAACAGCACCCTGACCGACCCGCTCGTGGTCCGGTTGGTGGACGACAATGGCAACGGCGTGGGCAACAAGGCGATCACCTGGGTGGTGGCGCCGGGCAGCGGGTCGGTCAATCCACAGAACGTGACCACCGACCCGACCGGGTTTGCTCAGACCAGCTGGACGCTGGGGAGCGGTGCGGGGGGCAAGCAAGTGAGCGCGGTGTTCTCAGGTCTTCCCGCCGTGCCGTTTTCCGCCACAGCCCTTGCGGGTGCCGCGACGAAGCTCGCCTTCAGTCAGGCGCCGGTAAACACGTCGGCCGGGAGCCCCATCACCCCGGCGGTCAAGGTGGCCATTCAGGACGCGGCGGGGAACACCGTCACCTCGGCGACCGACGCCATCACCATCGCGATCGCCAACAATCCGAACGGCGGAACCCTGTTCGGTACCCTCACGGCGGGCGCGGTGAACGGCGTGGCCACCTTCGCCGGCCTCTCGATCGATCGGTCGGGCGATGGATACACCCTGTCCGCCAGCGCGAGCGGGCTTACCACCGCCACCAGCCCGTCGTTCGACGTTCTGCCGGGCGCCGCCAATCGGCTGGTGTTCCTGACCGGGCCGACCAACCGAGTGGTCGGCGAGAAGTTCTCGCCGGCGCTCCAGGTCCAGGTCCAGGACGCGGGGGGTAATCCCGTGCTGCTCGCCACGGGGCAGATCACGATCACCTCGTCCGTGACGGGCACGCTCGGCGGCACGGCCACGGCGACACCGATTCTGGGTACGGCCACGTTCAACAACCTCGCCATCAACAAGGCCGGAACCGGCTACACGCTGACCGCGCTGGCCTCAGGTGTCTCGAGCGTCACCAGCGCCGCGTTCGACGTGAACCAGGCCAGCACGACCATCGCGATCACCTCCAAGAGCCCGCCCGGCAACTCGGTATTCGGCCAGGCGGTGACCTTCAACTACGATGTCAACATCGTCGCGCCGGGGGCGGGGAGCCTGACGGGCAGCGTGATCGTGTCAGACGGCACCGACAGCTGCACCGGCGGAATCACCGCCGGGGGCGGAACGGGGAGCTGCCCGATCACCTTCGGATCCACCGGCTCGCGCAGTGTCACGGCGGTCTACAGCGGTGACCCGAACTTCGTCGGCAGCACGTCCGGCGCGGTGAGTCACACGGTGAGCAAGGCCAGCACCCAGCTCACCATCACGTCCGACGATCCCGAGCCGTCCGATCCCAACCAGACGGTGACGGTGAAGTGGACCCTCTCGCCCACGGGAGCGGGAGCGGGGACGCCCACGGGGACGGTGACCGTCGGCGGGGGCGCCGGCGTGACGCCGTGCTCCGTGGCTGCCGCCTTCGGGACCTCGAGCTGTGACCTGGTGTTCGCGACCAGCGGCAACAAGACCATCACCGCCAGCTACTCGGGCGATGGCAACTTCAACGCGTCGAGCGACAACGAGCCGCACACGGTCACCACGCCCAATGTGCCGCCCGTCGCTTCCGGCGACGCCTTTTCGACCAACGAGGACGCCAGCCTGACCGTGAACGCGGCCAACGGCGTCCTCAAGAACGACGACGACCCCGACAACGGCCCGCAGGCGCTGCAGGCCCGCAACTTCAGCACCCCGGCCCACGGCACCCTCGACGGCCACGCCGACGGCTCCTTCACGTACACACCGGACGCCGACTTCAACGGGAGCGACAGCTTCACCTACGAGGCCTTCGATGGGGCCGCCAGCGACCAGGCCACCGTCACGATCACGATCAACTCCGTGAACGACGCGCCCAGCTTCACCTCCGGCGGGGATGTGACCGTGAGCCTGGCCGCGGGCCCGGTCAGTCAGGCGTGGGCCACCAACGCCAGCCCTGGTCCGGCCAACGAAAGCGGGCAAACGCTCGCCTACCAGCTCTCGTTCGACCCGGACTTCCCGTTCGGGCCGGAGTTCTTCACCATAGAGCCGAGCATCTCGCCCGATGGTACGCTGAGCTTCACGCCCGGGTTCATCGGGGTGGCCCATATGATCGTGCACGTGCAGGACAACGGCGGCACTCAGAACGGCGGGACCGACACGAGCGCAGACCAGAAGTTCACGATTACCATCAACCCGTAAGGCCTGGCGGTCGCCAAGCCTTGAGGCCTGCTGCAGTCATGTGACGCATCCCACCGACGCCGCCTTGCTTCGCCAGTAGGATTTCCCCGTCATCCCCGCAGCTATAAGTCCGCCTCAACTCGTCGAGTCCTGTGGAGTCAGTCGGAGTGGCCCGTCGTTTCATTCCCGCCTTGGCGCTTCTCGCGGCCTGTGGCGGTGCCGATCTCGTGCTGCCGGGGGAAGGTGAGCCCGCGGCGATCCAAGTCGTTCACGGCGACAACCAGAGTGGGCGGGTAGGCGCCGCACTGGCCGAGCCCGTGGTCGCGCTGGTGACTGACGGCCAAGGGCGGCCGGTCAATGGGGTAGCCGTCGCGTTCGAGCTCCCGGACGGCACCGATGCGGCGGTCTCGCCTGACACGGCGCTGACCGGGTCGGATGGGCAGACGGCCTTCCAGGTGACCATGGGCACCCGGGTCGGCGACCTCGCCGCGCAGGTGGTGGTAAGCGCGGGTTCGCGGACCCTGACGGCGCCAGTATCGCTCACCGCCGTGTCGGCGGATGCGAACGGCCTGGCGGCCGTAGCAGGCGACGGGCAGACCGCGCCGGCAGGCGCGGACCTGGCCAATCCGCTGGTGGTGCAGGTGACTGACGGGTTCGGCAACCCCATACCAGGCGTGACCATCACCTGGACGGTGGACGGCGGCGGCAGCGTGAGCGACGCGACCACCACGACCGGTCCCGACGGCTTGACCTCGGTCCGCCGCACCCTCGGCCCGAGCGCCGGAGCGCAGCGGACGCTGGCGAGCGCCCCGGGGCTGGCCGGTTCGCCGGTCGAGTTTACCGCCACCGCTACGGCGGGGGCGGCCACCGTGCTCGAATCGGTCTCGGGAGACGGGCAGTCGGCGCTGGTCGGCACCGCCTTGCCCGCACCGCTGGTGGTGCGGGCGCACGATGCCGCCGGCAACGCGGTGGCGGGCCTGGCAGTGACCTGGATCGTCGGCCAGGGGGGAGGCAGTCTCGCGCCCACGACCAGCCTCACTGATGCCGGTGGCCGCGCATCGACCCGCTGGACGCTGGGCGGCACGCCGGGCGCCAACTCGGCCACGGCGGTGATCTCTGGCGTTGGAACGGTCAGCTTCGGAGCCACCGGCATTCCCGGCACGCCCCCTGGTCTCAGCCTGACCCAGCAGCCGCCCGGCGCGGCCGTCCGCGGTGTCGCGCTGAGCCCGGCTCCCGTGGTGCAGCTGCTCGAGCCCGACGGCTCGCCCCGCCGCCGCGCGGGCGTGACGGTGACCGTGGCCCTCCTGCCCGGCGGGGCCAATCTTCGCGGTACCCTTACCCGCAGTACGGGGCAGGACGGCCGAGCCACCTTCGGGGGTCTGGCCATTGAAGGAGCGCCGGGCACCTACGCGCTGGCGTTCTCGGCCACCGGCTACTCGGGGGCCACGTCGACGTCCATCGCGCTGACACGGGCCGCCACCACTCTGACGATTCGCTCGGACGATCCCGACCCGTCGGCGCCGGGGCAGACGGTGCGGGTGCGGTTCAGCGTGGAGTCGCCGGGTGGATCGCCGGATGGGACCGTGCAGGTCACGTCCGACGACGGAGGAAGCTGCAACGCGCCGATCTCGGCCGGCGAATGCAGCCTCTCGCTGACCGGCGTCGGATCCCGCACGCTTACGGCCACCTATGCAGGCAGCGATCAGTTCGCCGGCAGCAGCGACACCGAAGCTCATACGGTTTCGGCGCCCCAGCCGGTGGGCACGACCACCCGGATCACGGCCGACGATCCCGATCCTTCCGACATCGGGGCCGCCGTCGCCGTGCGGTTCAGCGTGACGGCGGAGTCGGGAACCGCGACCGGGACGGTGACCGTCAGCACCAGCGCGGGGGGAGACACCTGCAGCGCCGACGTGAGCGCCGGTACCTGTACGCTCACGCTCAGTCAGCCCGGCAGTCAAACGCTGACCGCCAGCTTCACACCGACTGGGAACTTCGCACCCAGCAGCGACACGGAAGGGCACACGGTTCGGACGCCGCCGCCTCCTCCGCCGCCTCCGCCTCCGCCGCCCATACCCAGCGCGACTGCGTCGAGCATCGAGGTCAAGGATTCGAGCCTCACGATCAATCATCGCACGGACGTGACCGTGACCGTGCGCGACGATGCCGGCCATCCGCTCGAGCACATCACCGTGACCCTCGCCGCCTCGGGAGACGGCAACTCGATCGATCCCTCCTCCGCGACGACCGACCGGAAGGGCGAGGCCAAGTTCCATTTCCAGTCCTCGGCGGCGGGAGCGAAGGTTCTCACCGCGGTGGCCGGCGGCGTGACGCTGGCCCAGCAGCCCACGATCACGGTGACCCAGGGTACCACCCGTACCAGCGTCACCTCCGACGCGCCCGATCCGTCGGCGCCGAACGAGGCGGTCCTGGTGGGCTACGCCGTCACCAGCGAGGACGGCACCCCTACCGGCCAGGTCACGGTAACGGCCAGCGGCGGCGAATCGTGCAGCGGCCTGGCGCCGGTGGGAAGCTGCTCTCTGGCCCCGGCGTCGCCCGGCACGATTACCCTGACCGCGAGCTACGGCGGTGATGCGAACTTCACCGCCAGCTCGGGGGAGGCATCGCACACGGTAACCGCGCCGCTGCCGCCGGTGCTCGCGATCAGCACCCAGCCGTCGAGCGCGGCGGTGTCGGCCCAGCCGTTCCCGCAGCAGCCGGCGCTGGAGCTCCGCGCCGGCGACGGCAGCGAGCTGCACCAGGCCGGGGTCACGATCGCTGCCGAGCTAGCATCGGGCAGCGGGGTCCTCGGGGGCACGATGACAGCCGTAACCGACGAGAACGGGCGCGCGACGTTCGCCGATCTCGCCATCTCGGGTCCTGCGGGCAGCTACACGATCCGATTTACGGCCGTCGGATTCACATCGGTCGTATCCGCGCCAATCACGCTGAGCCTCAACCAATCCCGCACGCAAATCGTCGCCGACACGCCCGACCCATCGGTTGTCGGGGAAGCGGTCATGATCCAATTCGCGGTCGAGGCGGCGGACGGCGCCACGGGAAGCCCCACCGGCAGCGTGACCGTCAACAGCGACGGAGGCGAGTCGTGCACCGCGCCGGTGTCGGACGGAGGCTGCAGCATCACCTTCGGCGCCGCGGGATCGTTCGACCTGACCGCGACGTACAGCGGCGACGCGAGCTTCGACGCCAGCGCATCCGATCCGGAACCGCATGGGGTCGTGGAGCCCGCGCCGCCACCGGTCGGCCTGCGGGGCGTGGGATCGTCACCAGCAGTCCCGAGCGGCGCCTAGCCCGCTCGTGCGCCCGGCTTCAGTCCAAATGTCGTAAGTCATTGCTTGAGGCAGTGTTAGACGGGGCTTACGAACCGGCTCCCCGTGGGGTAACGTGTAGGACATCCATGTCTCGCCTCCGGATCCTCCTCGCCGTGACCCTCTCGATCGCGCCGATTGCCTGCGGCGGGGGCGATCTCGTGCTGCCCAATGAGGGGCAGGCGTCCAAGCTGACCCCATTGTCGGGCGACAGGCAGACCGGAACCGTTCTGGCGCCGGCGCCAGAATCGCTGGTGGTGCGGGTGGTCGACCGGTTCGGCAATCCGGTCGCGGGGGTGCCGGTGTCGTGGTCGGCGCAAGGCGGGGGCGACGTTTCGCCCGCGAGCGGGGTGACGGGTCCGAATGGTCAGACGGCGACGCAGCGAATCCTCGGCTCGCAGATCGGGAGCTACGGGACCACCGCGGTGGCCACACCGTTGCCGGAGGACGCGGTCACCTTTACCACCACGGCGGTGGCGTCCAGCCTGGCCTTCGAGACGCAGCCGGGCGCCACGGCTGCCTCGGGGCAGCCGATCGATCCCCAGCCGGTCCTCCGACTTCAGGATCCTTCGGGCGCGCCGTTTCCCCGCGCCGGTGTCTCGGTCACCGTGCAGATCGCTTCGGGCGACGGCACCCTGCTGGGCACCACCCGACGCGAGAGCGACGGCGACGGCCGCGTCACCTTCACCGACCTGGCGATCGTGGGCGCGCCGGGCGCCCGCACGCTGATCTTCGCGGCGGAAGGCTACGCGTCGGCCATCAGCACGCCGGTATCGCTCGGCGTCGGGGCACCTGCCGCCGTGGCCGCCGCCGCCGGCGACGGCCAGTCGGCAACGGTCGGCACCCCTGTCGCTACCGCGCCCGCCGTCATCGTACGCGACGCGGGCGGCACCCCGGTGGCCGGCGTGCCGGTAACCTTCGCGATCGCCTCGGGCGGCGGTTCGGTCACCGGAGCGTCGGCCACGACGGGAGCAGACGGTGTCGCCACGGCCGGCAGCTGGACTTTGGGCGACGCCGCCGGGCCCAACAGCCTCACCGCCACCGTCGCTGCCGACAACGTGACCGGCAACCCGGTGAGGTTCAGCGCGACCGGCACGCCAGGGAGCGCCAGCGCGGCCAAAAGCACCGTGGGTGCCGCCCCAGCGACGATCCCGGCATCCAGCGGGTCCAGCATCAGCGTCATCACCATCGTGGTGCGGGATGCCGAAGGCAATCCGATCGCCGGCCAGAATGTGGCGCTGAGCGCCACCGGGTCGGGCGTCTCGCTCACCCAGCCGGCGGCCACTGACGCCGGCGGCGCGACGAGCGCGCAGTTCAGCGCCAGCGGATCCGGCGACCACGTCATCACCGCGGTGGCGAGCGGCGTCACCCTCGGCGCCAAGACGATTACCGTCACCGCGGGCCCGCCGGTGCCCGAGCGCTCGACCGCCGACGTGCCGTCCGGCTCCGCCGGCGTCGAGACCGTCGTCACGGTTCGGCTGCAGGATGGATTTGGAAACCCGGTGACCGGCGCCGGCGCTCAGGTGTCGCTCGCGGTCGGTGGCGCCAACTCGGGGGCCAGGGTCAGGATCGAGGAGGCCGGGGACGGGGCTTACCTGGCCAAGTACACGCCAACCACGGTGGGGACCGATGTGCTCGACCTTCGGGTGGCCGGGCAGCCGATTCCGGGATCGCCCTTTACCAGCTCGGTGGTGGCCGGTCCGGCAGATCCCGATCACACGACCGCCGATGTTCCCAAAGACGCCAGCTTCGGCGTCCCGATCGATTTCGTGATCCAGGCGGCGGATGCTTTTGGCAACCCGCTCGGCCGCGGCGGCGATGTGGTGGTGGTGACGCCGGAGGGCTTGAGCCCGATTGCGGCCACCGACCAGGGTGACGGAACCTATCGAGCCACATGGCTCCCGTTCACCCTGGGCACCGTGGATGTGACCATCACCATCAATGGGACTGGCATCCACCACAGCCCGTTCCCGATCCGAATCCGGTTCCTGCGCTAGGCCGCTTACTTACCGCGCACCAACGACTTCGCTTCGACTCGCCAGGGTTGACCCCCCTCGCGCCGCGGGCTATCTTGCTCCGCCGCACGCCCTGGTGGTGAAACTGGTAGACACGCTATCTTGAGGGGGTAGTGCCGAAAGGCGTCGCGGTTCGAATCCGCGCCAGGGCATTTTCGAATCGGGGGCGCACCGCCGTGCGCCCCCGCCGTGTTGATCGGCCACAGTAGCTCAGGGGTAGAGCACTCGATTCGTAATCGAGCGGTCGTCGGTTCAAATCCGACCTGTGGCTCTGGTCCTCCTCCTCGTCCCCAGAAAAATCCGCCACCCCTCTCAAGCACGCGATGCGAGAGCCGGGCTGCAAAATGCCGCCCGCCCCTGGCGGCACTCCGGCGGGCGCGCGCAGCCATCCCGGCGGTTCTAACTCCTTGCCCGGAAATAGAGTAGCGGCGTGCGTCCAGAGACGGCGCGCGCTGGGCACGCGCCGTGCAACTTCTTTACTTCCCCTCTGCGCCGAATCTCGCCGCAGGTCACACCCAGTGGAGCATCGTGGTGGCCACCAACCGCAGGCGCGCAACGCTGAACCGGCGCGGGCAAGCCCTGTCCGAGTACGCGATGCTGGTCGCGATGGTCGGCATGGGTCTGGTCGTCATCCTCGGCCTGTTTGGCCGGGCCACCAAGCACGTCTGGCAGAGCAACGAATCCCAGTTGGCCAACGGAGACCCCTCCGTTGCATCCGCACCCAGCCCAGCACCTGGCGGCGGAAGCGGCATCGTATCGGGGAGCGTGCATCCAACCCCGTCTCCATCCACCGCGCCGGCATCCCCGCCGAAGCGTGACTCCAGCGACTCCAGCTCGGCTGCGGCCGACTCGCTTGGCGTCTCACCGAACGATCCCACCGGCCTGCCACCCGGGAGCGGGCACGACCGGTCGCTGACTCCGCAGTAGTGCTGCGGGGCAAGGTTGGCAGGCGGAGCCCGCCTGCGTCAGCCGCCACACCCTCGCTCGTTCCCGACCGGCGCCGACGACGCGGAGGTCCGCTCATCCCCACCGGCCGCCGCATGGCGATCTCCCTCACTCTCCCGCTACCTTTGGATTGCCCCGATCGACTTGCCGGACGGCAGCAGACGTGTACCAGGTGGAGTCCGCGTGACCAAGCGTTCGCAGCCACACTCCACGCCCGAAGACGGCCTTCCGGCCCCCCTGCCAAGCGATGGGATCATGGGTCGGCTGATCCGCGAGAAGGATTGGTCGGCGACGCCACTCGGCCCGGTGAGTGGGTGGGAGCGCAGTCTCCTCACGGCGGTAAGCATCTGTACGGCGTCGCGCTATCCAATGGCCATCTGGTGGGGGCCCGAAGCCACCCAGCTCTATAACGATGGGTACATCGCCGCGCTGGGCGCCAAACATCCTGAGGCGCTGGGCCAGCGGGCCATGGAATGCTGGTCCGAGATCTGGAACGTGGTCGGGCCGCTGTACCAGCAGGTGATGAGGAAGGGTGAATCCACCTGGTCGGACGATCTGCTGCTCGTCATGGATCGGTACGGCTTTCTGGAGGAGACCTACTTCACGTTCAGCTACAGCCCTATCCGCGACGAGTCGGACGGCGTGGGCGGGATGCTCATCACCTGCGCCGAGACCACGGCGCGAGTCATCGGCGAGCGGCGCCTGCGCACGCTGCGCGATCTGGCCAGCCGGACCACGGGCGCTCGTACCGTGCGCGAGGCGTGCCATGTGGCCCTCTCCACGCTGGCCGAAAACCCGGCCGATCTGCCCGCGGTGGCGTTGGACCTGGTCGAGGCCGGCGACTCCCCGCCGGCTCGGTTCGGGGTCGCCGGAAACGCGGAGCTGCTGCCCGCGCCCGAGGCCGTGCCTGCGCTCGCGAACGCCGAGCGTGGCGTCGGGGTGCTGAGGGAGGGCGCAGGTGTCAGTGTCCTGGTGCTGCCGGTAGCCGGGGCCGGCTACCTGACGGCGGCGGCGAATCCCCGTCGTCCGCTGGACGACTCATACCGTGGCTTCTTCGAACTCCTGAGCGGTCATCTCGCGGGCGCCATTGCGAACGCGCGAGCGTACCAGGAGGCCGAACGGCGGGCCCAGGCCTTGGCCGAGCTGGATCGTGCCAAGACCGCGTTCTTCTCCAACGTGAGCCATGAATTCCGGACGCCGCTCACCTTGCTGCTCGGCCCGCTCGAAGACGCGCTCTCCGATGCCGTCGAGCCCCTCGGCGAGCGTCAGCGGGAGCGGCTGTCGTTGGCCCAGCGGAACAGTCTCCGCCTGCTGCGCCTGGTCAACACGCTGCTGGAGTTCACCCGCCTCGAGTCCGGCCGGGTGGACGCGGCCTTCGAGCCCACCGATCTCGCCGGCTTTACGGCCGACCTGGCCAGCGGATTCCGCTCCGCCGCCGAGCGCGCCGGGCTCCGGCTGCTCATCGAGTGCGCCCCGCTGTCCGAGCCGGTGTACGTCGACCGGGACATGTGGGAGAAGATCGTCCTCAATCTGCTGAGCAACGCCCTCAAGTTCACGCTGGCCGGCCAGATCACGGTCACCCTCCGCGCGGCCGATGGCGAGGCGCAGCTCGAGGTGCGGGACACCGGCATCGGTATTCCCAGTGAGGAGATGCCGCGCATCTTCGACCGGTTCCACCGGGTGCGAGAGAGCCACGGACGGAGCCAGGAGGGCACCGGTATCGGCCTCGCGCTGGTGCGCGAGCTGGTGGCTCTCCACGGCGGCCGGGTGGAGGTGGCCAGCGCACCGGGGCAGGGCGCGACGTTCCGCGTCACCCTGCCGCTCGGGGCGGCGCACCTGCCGGCCGAGAATGTTCGGGCCGACGGCGGCCCCGCGTCGGGCCGGCGGGCGGTGGCACCCTACGTGGAGGAGGCGGCGCGGTGGTTGCCGCCGGCGGCCCCGGCCGCGGCGGGACGCCGTGGGGTCCGGATCGTCCTCGCGGACGACAACGCCGATATGCGCGACTACGTGCTCCGGCTGCTCGGCGAGGGTTGGCGGGTCGAGGCCGTGGCCGATGGGGCCCGCGCGCTGGAGACGGTCATGCGTGAGCCGCCGGACCTGCTCATCGCCGACGTGATGATGCCCGGCCTCGACGGCTTCGCCCTGCTCCAGGCTGTCCGGTCGAGCGAGCGCACCCGTACCGTCCCCGTCATCCTGCTCTCGGCTCGGGCGGGAGAGGAGGCGCGGCTGGAGGGGATTCGGGCCGGCGCCGACGACTACCTGGTGAAGCCGTTCAGCGCCCGCGAGCTGCTTGCGAGGGTCGAATCCATGCTGGCGCTGGCGCAGGTGCGCCGCGAGGCGGAGGCGACGGTGCGGGCGAGCGAGGAACGCTACCGCGCCTACATCGAGCTCACCTCCGATGCCATCTGGCGCATCGAGCTGGACGAGCCGGTGCCGGTGTCGCTCTCACCCGCGGCGCAGATCGACCGGTTCTACGCTCACGGCGTACTCGCCGAGTGCAACGAGGCCATGGCGCAGATGTATGGCTTCGGGTCGGCGGCGGAGCTGGTGGGCGTGCGGCTGGGCGACCTGCTGCCGCGCGACGACCCCCACAACCTCGACTACCTGCACCGGTTCATCGCGAGCGGGTATCGTCTGGCCGACGCGGAGTCGAACGAGGTCGCCCGGGACGGTCAGCCGCGACACTTCGTGAACAACCTGTTTGGCGTAATCGAGAGCGGGCACCTGGTGCGGGCCTGGGGCTCCCAGCGCGACGTCACCGAGCGCCGCCGCACTCTCGACCGGCTGCAGCAGGCCCAGCGCATGGAATCGGTCGGGAAGCTGGCCGGCGGGATCGCGCACGAGGTGAACAACATGATGTCGGTGGTGCTGGGCTGCTCCGAGTTCGTGCTGCGGCGCCCCGACCTCCATCCGGCGGTGCGGGCCGATATCGAGCAGGTGCGGGAAGCCGCCGAGCGCTCCGCGGCGATCACCGCTCAGCTGCTCGCGTTCAGCCGCCGACAGATGCTCCGGCCGGTGCCGCTCGACCTCAACGCGGTCATGCGGGAGCTCGAGCCCATGCTCCGGCGGACGCTGGGTGAAGCGGTCGAGCTCGAGCTGCGGCTCGGTTCGCTCGGCGCCATCCGCGCCGACCGGGGTCAGCTGCACCAAGTCCTCCTCAACCTGGTCCTCAACGCGCGCGACGCCATGCCGCGCGGTGGCCAGGTGACCGTCGAGACCGCCGCGGTGGAGCTGGGGCCGGATGACGCGGCCGAGCATCCGGAAGTCCGGCTGCGCCAGGGCTCCTACGCGCTCCTCCGGGTGAGCGACACCGGACACGGCATGGACCAGGAGACCGCCCGCCACGTGTTCGAGCCCTTCTTCACGACCAAGGGTATCGGAAAGGGCACCGGGCTCGGCCTCTCGACCGTGTACGGCATCGTGAAGCAATCCGACGGCTACATCTGGGTCGACTCGGAGCCCGGGCGCGGCGCGTCGTTCCGGATCTATCTGCCGCTGGCCTCCGCCCCGATCGCCGTCGACGCGCCGGTTTCCGCGCCGGAGAGCGGATCCGGAACCGGAACGGTGATGGTGGTGGAGGACGAAATCATGGTCCGCGGGATGGTGGTCCGGTCGCTGCGCGAGGACGGCTACCGGGTGCTGGAGGCCGACAGCGCGGCGGAGGCGCTCACGACGTTCGACCGGACCGGCGCCGATGTTCGCCTGGTGATCACCGACGTCGCCATGGCCGATATCAGCGGCCGCGAGCTGGGGCTGCGACTGGCCGAGCGGCGCCCAGCGCTGCCGGTGCTCTACATGAGCGGCTATCCCCTTGACGAAGTTGTGCGGCGCGGACTGCTCGAGGAGAGCCAGCCTTTTCTCCAGAAGCCCTTCGCGCCGCCGGCGCTGCTGGAGGCCGTGCGTGCGTTGCTCGACCCCTCAGCCCTCAGACCAGCGCCGACAGCCGCAATGGCCGCACGAGAGTGAGCCGGTCACAGCTGCGCGGTCATCGTGAGGCAGCAAGGTAATCGAGAAGCGAAAGCCGCAATCCAGGCAGTGCAGGGTAATCCGCATCATCGCCCCTGAGAGGTCCACGTCTCAGAGTACCGGTCCCGACCCAGTGCGGCTGTGCGCCGCGCCACCAGCGCGACCGGGCCCCACTCACTTCCAAACAAACGAGGGGCATGCTGTTCGCATGCCCCTCGCCTGGTGTCCCGCCGCCTTCCAACGGATCGTGGCCTACGATGCCGCGGGCGCTCCCACCAGCCATCCGCGGAGGGGATGTCTCGCGAACACCGGCTGAAGCGCGAAGTACCGCGCCAGGGTGCGCGTGCCAGGCACCAGCAGCTCGTAGTGATCAAGGGTCAGCGCGGCGCTCGCCGGGTCGCGGGCGGTGGTAGTGGAAAGCAGGAAATGAATGGCGAAGGCGGCCGCCTCCGCCTGGTGCTCGCTCACGTTCCCGTAACCGTAGCGCTTGGGGTCGCGGATCGGCGGCACCCCCTGCCACAGCATCGCGATCTGCGCGCCCGCCCGGGCCTGCCAGCGGTGGGCGAGCTCATGAGCCAGCGTGTGGCGAAGCTGCTCGGTGCTGGTGATGCGGGCCGGGTCGAGCGCCAGGGAGTCGCGCGAGCCGACGTACTCACCCAGGCGCCCTGCCGCGCGGCCGCGTTCGCCCACCAGGCCGGCGGGGCGTGACGGACGCCCGAACAGCGCGTACAGCGAGTCCGCGTAGGCTCCGTTGGTCACGCCCGCCATCACCGACCACACCGCGGTGTCATCGTCCGACCGCACCAGGCCTCGCTCTGCGGTCCATTCGCGCGACGCCAGGCTGTCGAGCCACTCCGGATGCTCCGCCACCTCCAGCAGCACCCCAGGGGCATCGGTCTCGAACACGCCGCCGTCCACCCTGAACACGTACGCCGGACGTCCCAGCGACATGTCCACATAGGCCAGCGAGACCGCGGAGGCCCGCCAGGGCCCCTGAGGCGAGCGCCGCAGCGGCCCGACCACCGGCAGGGTGCGATCCAGCCGCCCGCTCACCGACCGGAACACCAGGCCCGTATCGGTGATGGCAATCATGCCCTCGACCGGCGGGAGGCCGTGGACCGAGTAGTACCCCAGCACCACTCCGGCGAGCCCGCCCGCCCCGTGGCTCGACGCACCGCTCGACGCCAGCCGGACCCGCAGGGTGTCGCCGGATCCGGCCTCGTAGCCCCGCGCGGACTCCCCGCCGGACGCGAGGGACAGCGCGGCGAGCGCCAGGCCGGCGAGCGCCACCCCCAGGCCGCGCCGACGCCGCCAGATCACCGCTGAGCGAGGCTGGTGCCGTCGGCGGCGGGCGGCTCGGCGGCGCTGGCCGAGTCGACCCACGTGGTCTGAATCAGAAGAACCGTGAGCGCCACGATCAGGAGGACCATGGAGCCCAGTACCGCGACTGCGGTGCGCTCGGAGACGGGAGCGGCTGGTGCGGACGGTGCGCTGCTGTCAGGGGCCACGGGGGTCTCGGCGAAGGCCGGTGAAGGGTGGAGGTCAGCCGGGGATGCGGAGCCGCATCCCGGCACGCAGAGTCTGATTGGCGGCCAGCGCGTTGACGCGCCGGAGCGAGCGGACCGTCACGTGGTAACGGCGCGCAATTCCGGTGAGCGTCTCGCCCCGCCGCACCCGATGCCTGGCCGCCTGGACGTGGCTCCCGCGGCCGGAACCGATCGTGCCGGTCGCCCGCATGGCCAGCGACGAGGGAATCGCCACGGTGGGAATCACCAATCGGGCGCCACGCGGGGGACGGGTGGACCGGATCTTGGGGTTGGCGGCTCGGATGTCGCGCACCGGCAACCGATAGCGACCCGCGATCCCGGTCCAGCGTTCGTTGCCCCCGGCCACGTGGGTCAGGTACTGGACGCGCGCCTTGGGACTCAGCTGCGCGTACCGCCGGGCGACTTCGGCTTCGGTACCTGGGGGCAAGCGGACCACCGCGGTGGAACGAGGCGGTGTCGCCAGCCGGAGATACTGCGGATTGAGGTCGCGAATCTCCGCCAGGCTGCTGCCCGCCAGCTTGGCGATTACGTCGAGGCCGGTGGCGTCATGCACCACCATGGAGTCGTAGACCAGCGGGGCTGGCATTGGGGCCGAGAAGCCGTAGCGCTCGGGATCCTTGGCGATGATCGCCGCGGCGATCAGCTTCGGCACGTAATCCTGCGTTTCGGTGGCCAACAGATCGTTCGAGGCCAGCCGGAAGAAGGCGGCGTCGCTGGTGATATCCTGTACCGGCGGGCTGACCACGTCTTCGACCGGCGCGGCCCCGGCAGTGCTTGGCTCGAGAGTGTCGGCTGCGCTGTCGGCTGCGCTGCTGTCGGTGGCGTCGCCGTCGGCGGAGGCGAGGTCGGCCGCGGCGCTGTCGGTGGCCGTGGTGTCGGCGTCGGCCAGGTTGGGGGCGTCACCGTCCACGCTGTCGCCCACGGCGTCGCTGCTGTCGTCGGCGCTGGCCGCCGGCTCCGCCGGCGCGTCCCACTCGAGCTTGCCGAGGCTGCGGGAGACCTTGCCAGCGCCCGCGTTGTAGGCCGCGGCGGCGAGGTAGAGCGAGCCGAAGCGCTCGCGGAGATCCCGGAGATGACGGGCCGCGGCATCGGTGGCCTTGACCGGGTCGCGCCGCTCGTCCACCCAGGAGTCGACCCTCAGGCCATAGCCCATGCCGGTGCCCCGCATGAACTGCCACATACCCACCGCATACGCCCGGCTCACCGCCTCGTTCGAGTACCCGCTCTCGATGAGGGCGAGATAGCCTAGATCGCCGGGCAGCCCGACGCTCTGGAACCGCGCACGGATCAGCGGCTCGTAGCGGGCGCCGCGGCTCAGGAAGATTTCCATCCGGCTGCGCGCCGGGCCCCTGAAGTAGTCCAGGTAGTAACGGACTCGTGGGTGGTTGGCGTAGGTCAGGACATCGATGTCCCAGCGCACCCCGCTGGCATCGAAGGCCGGCACCACCGCGTCGCTGGGTGCGGCATCGGCCAGATCGTTGAGCACCTGGGCGTCGGCCGCGGAACTCTCATGAGTGAGGGCGTCGAGATCGACCACCGGCGCGAGCGAGTCGTGCACAGCCGTCGACACGGGCACGGCCGTCGGGGCGGGTGGAAGCCCGGAGGCGCAGGCCGCCAAGGCGACGAGCGGGCAGAAATGGAGCAGTCG
This sequence comes from Gemmatimonadales bacterium, assembly GCA_035688885.1. Lineage (GTDB taxonomy): Bacteria > Gemmatimonadota > Gemmatimonadetes > Gemmatimonadales > GWC2-71-9 > CAVVWJ01. The sequence goes on along the minus strand of DASSMN010000629.1, from coordinate 2,799 downwards.
CTTCATGCCTGGCGGATCGGATGCAGGGTTGCGGATATGGTGCGTTTTCGCACGTGGAACACGCACGAATCAGGCCGCCGGACCTCCACGCGAAACGTGTTTATTCATATATGGTTGGGTTGCCTGATGGCGGTCCGCATTTGAGCCGGCGGTGCAAAATCTCTGGCCGGTCGCAAAACACCACCGCGGTTATCTTCCCGCGGCCATGACGCCAACTCCTGCGCGCCACGATCCCTACGCCTCGCTCAGAATCCCGAATTTCCGCTGGTTCATCGTCAGCCTGCTCACCATGAACGTGGCCACCCAACTTCAGGCGGTGGTGGTGTCGTGGCAGGTCTACGCGCTGACCCAGGACCCCCTCTCGCTGGGTCTGATCGGCCTGGCCGAGGCATTGCCGTTCATCGGATTGGCCTTGCCGGCGGGGCATCTGGCGGATCGCCTTTCGCGGCTCCGGATCGCCCGGGCGGCCTTGAGCGCGCTGTTCGCGTGCTCGGCCACGCTGCTCTGGTTCACCATTCAGCCGGGCGTGATTCATCAGGGGCGGGTGTGGCCGATCTACCTGGTGATCTTCGCGAGCGGTATCGCACGGAGCTTTCTCCAGCCCTCCCGCACCGCGCTCAGCGCCGAGCTGGTGCCCCGGCCGCTCTATCCCAACGCCGTGACCTGGCGCAGCTCGACCTGGCAGCTGGCGGCAGTGCTGGGGCCGGCGCTCGGTGGGCTGATCTACGGATTCGGCAGCGTCACAGCGGCGTACGGCGTGGACGCGTCGTTGATGCTGTTGGCGGTTCTGGCCATTGCCCGCATCCAACACGCCGCCGCGGCCCGCCGACATGGGGGCGAGTCGGTGCGTCAGAGCTTGGCCAGTGGCATCCGGTTCGTTCGATCCCAGCCCGTGGTGCTCGGCGCCATGGCACTCGACCTGTTCTCGGTCCTGTTCGGCGGTGCTACCGCGCTGCTGCCTATCTTTGCCGACACCATCCTGCACGTGGGTCCCGAAGGGCTGGGGATCCTGCGCGTCGCGCCGGCCGCCGGAGCGGTCGTGATGTCGCTGGCGCTGGCGCATCGCCCGCCGCTGGCGCGTGCCGGCCGGACGTTGCTGGTGAACGTGGCCTTGTTCGGGCTCTCGATGATCGTGTTCGGCCTGTCGCGGAGCTTCGTGCTCTCGCTCGGCGCCCTGGCGGTGAGCGGTATGGTGGACACCGTGAGCGTGGTGGTGCGCAGCACGCTGCTGCAGGTGCTCACGCCCGAGCACCTGCTAGGCCGAGTCTCCGCGGTGAACGCGATCTTCATCGGGAGCTCCAACGAGATCGGCGCGTTCGAGTCGGGGCTCGCCGCCAAGCTGCTGGGCACCGTTCCGTCGGTCGTGCTCGGCGGGCTGGCGACGCTGCTGGTGGTGACGGTGACCGCGATCCAGGTGCCAGAGCTTCGGCGGCTGAGGGAAATCCGGTAGACGCCAAACGGGGCGCCACCCGCAGGCGGCGCCCCGCTGAACAATCCTGGCCGCCCCGGATCAGGCCGCGGACTGCCCGCGATTGGCCCGGCGGGTTTCCACCTGGCGCTTGAGCCAGTCGATCTGGTCCTTGATCGTCTGCCGAGTGGCCTTGGTGGCCAGCCACTCGAGGGCGCGGCGCCGCTCTTCCTCGGTGAACACCGGCGACTCGGCGAGCCGCTGGTAGAACGCCACCTGCTTCTCGGTGGGTGCGTACGGACCCGCCCGGGTGACCACTTCACTTGCGGAGGCGTCGCTCGGTGCGGCAGTCGGTGCGGCCTCGCCGGCGGTGGGCACCGCCTTCGAGACACCGCGCATCGAGCCCGGCTGGGCCTCGACGACGCGGGCCTGGCCGGCCTGCCGCGCGCTAGCGATGACCTGCGCGCGGACGGTTCCCGGAATGAGCCGGAAGCGCGCGTTCCGCGCCGCCTTCATGGCGCCGGCCTCGTACCAGTGCGGATTGAGCTGCCGCTCCCGCTGAGCCGTGATTTCCTCGCCCGAGAGAGCGCGGCGAACGAAATCGCGGATGGCGGGCTCACTGAAGTTCTCGGCCATCCACCCCAGGTAGTCCCGGCCCTCGTCGGTCTGGAGCAGATCGCGATAGCTCCGGCCCTTGTATTTCTTGCTGGGCACCCGTGCGTCGAGATCGAGCTGCGCCGGATCGTAGAACAGCGGCTGGCGCTTGACGCCGATGACCTGGTCGAGCCGAACCTCCTGGCCTTCAGGTGACACGGCGAACCGAGCCGCCTTGACCTTGAACAGCGCTTCCCGATCCTCGCCTTCACCGATGACTTCGTACTGCAGGTCTTCCTCGCGAATGACCTGCCCCTGGGAGACCAGCGCCATGCAGCACTCATCTACCCCGGTCTTGGACAGCCCGACGACCTCCTGGCCCCCCTCCTTCACGACGTAGACGAGATCGGTGCTGCCGACCCCGTCGAGCTCCTTGCGCAACGCCTCTTCGTCCAGGCGGTCCATCAGCTGAAACGGATCCCACGGTTGGGGCGCCGGTTCGGCGGGATGCGGCATTGTGTCCGACATGGTTTGCTCTCCTGAGTCCAGTCCATGGGACCGCCGACGGGCGGCCCCTCCGGTTCCAATTGCCCCTGGTTGGGGCCCTGCATGGCGCTGAGTTGGGCGGGGAATCAGCGGTGTCCAGCGGGAGTGGCGCAGCGACGCGCGCGGGCAGGATCCTCCGGACGACTCAACGTAACACACAATATAGCAATGAGTTACGCTATGTCAACAGGTCGTATGTGTACGCCTGCCAAGGGGTTAGAGCGGTGGGGTTTCGGGTTTCCTTCAGGGGC
>DASSMN010000191.1:0-3887 GCA_035688885.1 Gemmatimonadales bacterium | reverse complement strand
CACCAGCCAGCTCGTGTCCGCCGCCCAGCCGGTGGCAATGTCCCAGGGGTTCGGTCCGCCGTTGCTGGCGAGGAAGAGGACGTTGTTGAAGGTGCGGAGGTACCGGCCCGGGAAGTTCACCGACTGGAACGACATGCCCTGCCCGCTGTTGCCCGGGCCCGGGCAGAAGGTGGCGTCCTGCGCGAACAGGGGGCTGCCGTCGCTGGGTTGCAGGTGGAGCTGGAAGTTCTGGTGCCGCAGGTAGCTGCCCGGCCGGTCGATCGACTCGAACGAGACGCAGCTCGGGTTCGCCAGGCCGGCGGCTTCCACGAAGGTGGCGTCCTGCTTGTCGATGCCCGAGCTGCCCGCCGTCACCGGCGCAAGGACGACGCCGTCATCGATGTCGTTGTGCTTGAGGTAGTCAGACGTGCTGCCGGGTGCTGTGGCCTGCAGTGAGACGAGCGGCCCCGGATCGAGCGCGAAGAGGTTGGCGCCACGAGGCGTCGGATTGCTGGACGTGATGAAATCGGCGCAGTTGCGGTCGGTGTCGTTGCCGTCGGGGAAGCGACTCGCGCTTCGCCCCGCGCCGCCGGCCGAGCTGGGTGCCGCCACGACGCAGCCACTCCCCGTGCCGCCCTGGTAACCTTCGGCGGTCCACGGGTCGACGAGGCTTCCGTAGTTGAGACTGTCAGCTACCTGGCCAAAGGCGTCACGCAACACGATGTTGCCGGCGCTCCCGGACAAGGCGGGTCCCCCGAACCACAGGTCGGGTGCTGGCTTCCCCTGGTAGCCCGCGGTCGTGACCTGGGCGTCACGCACGGCAGCGTGGATCGCGTGGCCACCGGCCAGCGGGTGGTCGAGCGTGATCCCGCCGCCCAGCGCCTGCACCGGCTCGTTGCTCGAGTGCGAGAAGCTCGTCGCTGGCGTGAAGCTGATCCCCGTGCCGCGATCGCTGAACGGCAGGTTGGCCGAGTGGCCGAACACCAGCGGGGTGGCCAGGGTGAGGCCCGTGCCGTTCGTGCCAGCGGTGCCGACCGCCTTGACCAGGACGGTCTCGATCTTCGCGCCGATGTCCAGCCTGATCCGGTCACCCGCCGAGATGTTGATGGTCGACGTCACCTTGATGTTCGTCGCGCCCGCCGCGGCCGCCGCCGACAGGCGTGCCTGGGTGCCCGGCCTGCCGACCGCGGTCACCGTGGCCACCTCGAACGTGCGGCCGTGACCGATGGCCATCTTCTGGCCGACCGTGAACCCGGACACGCTCGTGACTGGCACGTTGGTCGAGCCGGCGGGGATCGTCATGACCGGACCGTCGGGGAGGGGTTGCCACAGCGGCGTACTGGCGGTGGCGGCCGTCCCGGGGCTGACGATCGTCGCGTTGCGGCCGTTGCCGGACGAGTCGATGGCGGTCGCGCCGCCGGTCTCGTCGAGCTCGTAGTCGGCGACGTCACCGGCCCCGAGCTCGCCACCGGCGAGGGCCGCGACCTCGGCCGGGGACAGCGCCAGGTCGTAGATGTTGAAGTCGTCCACGAGGGCGTTGAGGAACGGGTCGGGGTACTGCGAGCGTCCGATCCAGTTCTGATTGGTATTGCCGAGGATGGACGGGTGAAGGGTCATGTTCGGGTTGGTCGCCACCGGGGTGCCGTTGAGGTAGAGCGTGCCGGTGGTGCCGGCCAGGGTCACCGCGACGTGCGACCAGGTGTTCAGAGGCAGCTGCCCGCCGCCGGTGAGCTGCTGCTCGGCGCCGCCTCCGCCCGTGGTGATCGCGAAGCGAAGCCCGGCGCCTCCGCCGTTGATGGTCATGAACATGTTCACCGTGGTGCCGGTGCCGAAGTCGAAGACGCGCGCCCAGGTGTCGCTGGACGCCGGGTTGACCCAGGCCGACACGGTGAAGTCGGACAGGCCGCTGACGATCCCGGTGGGCAGGTTGACGTACTCGCCACCGCCGTTGAGCTTGACGGCCTTGCCGAGCTGTCCGGACACCCGTGGCCCGGCCGCGCCACCCGCCGGGATGTCCTTGATCGTCGCGACCTCGGTGTCGCTGCCACTGCCGATCATGATGCGGTCACCGACGTTCATCCCGGCCGTGCTCCGGACGTTGACGGTGGTGTCGCCTGCCCTGGCCGGGGCCGCCAGCCCGGAGCTGGAGAGGCCGAGCAGGTAGTGGCCGCCGGCCGGGAGCGTGGTCCCCGGCGGGATGGTCACCGTCGAGAACACGGCCTGCTGGGCCGGGTGCTCGGTCAGGGTCCAGTGCGAGATGTCGACGGCTGTGGCGCCCGCGTTGGAGAGCTCGATGAACGCGTTGGTCGGGTTGTCGCTGGTGCCAGTGCGGAATTCGTTGATCTTGATCGGGCTGACGTTGCGCACCTTCTCGGTCGTCGTCTCGCGCTGTCGCTGGCCGGGCGTGGGATTCGCCCACGAGGCCGTGCCGACCAGGTCGCCGTTCACGGCCGCCGGACCCGAGGTGACCGTGAAGGTCGCGCTGACCGTCTCGCCGGGCGCGACCGAGTCGAACCGCTTCGACGTGTCGGTGGTGCCCGGGATGAAGGAGGTCCAATGCCTGGTGGGCACGGAGATGCTCAACTCCACATCTGACGCGATCGCCCCCGTGGTGTTCGTGAACGTCACGGTGGCGTCGTGCGACGACCCCGGTGCGAATGTCTGGAGTCCCGGCGGAGTCGTGGTCGCCGATGCCGGCGACAGGCGGAGTCGCTGCACGTCGTATCTGGCAGCCACGATGTTGGCCTGAACCGCATTGTCGATCGCGTCCGTCGGGTATCCGGACGTCATCACGCCTTCATAGAACGTGCCCTGCGAACCATTACTGTTGTCGCCGCCGTTGCCCAAGACGATGGCCCCCTGCTTGCGCATCGGATCATACGTGGAGTCGACCCGCGGTCCGTCGAACATGGTCGACAGCGCGCCCTGCTGCGCGTCGCCGCCCAGCGAGGCCCAGTGGTGCGGTTCGCCCTTCGCCACTGCCGTCACGAACCGGTTGGTGATGCTCGGCAGCCGGACGCAGAGCTTGGATGTGCTGCCCGGGTTGACACAACCGACCAGGTTGTTCTCCTGGTCAGTCATGATCCACGGGCCAGGCGGGGGACCGTGATACCAGGCGGTGGCGGTGCCGAAGTAAGCGGTTTCCATGGTGCCGTTGCCATCGTCGCGGCTGTCGATCTCGCCGTTGCCGTAGTCGAAGCAGCACCCGCCGTTGAAGTGCTGGCCGTTGATGACCCAGTACATCCCCTCGGGCTGGTCGTCGGTCGCGATGCCCCGGGTATCATTGTTACGCAGCCCCATCCCCGGCTCGATGAAGACCCCGTAGACCTTGTGGCCGCCGAGCGTCACCGGCGCCATGTCCGCGATCGGGAGATTGTTGAAGCCGCCCATGGCCGGCCCGCTGAAGCCGCCGCGGGGCGGCACGGTGAGGTCATTGTGCATGGGCGACTGGTCGTAGACCTTGGTGATCAAGCAGGTCGTGCTGGCGCAGAACGCATCCTGGTCGGCAGCGTCGGCGTATCCGCCGCCATCCGCGAACGGCCCGGCGGTGGGCGATACGACGCCGATGTTCTTGACCCGCTCGTCCGACAGGCGCCGGACCTGGTAGAGCGGGCCATCGTAGGAGGCGTAGAGCGCCCGCGTGGTGCTGTGTGCGGCCACGCACGGGGTGCCGGCGAGGGCGTAGATGTCACACGGGCCCTGGGGTCTGTGCGGACGGCCCGGCGCCGCTGGCGCCGCGGTGGTCATGGCGAACATGACGCCGATCGGCACTAGGAGCCTTGCTCGTTCAAGATCTGCACGGATGAGGCAAGTTTGATCTAGGCGGCGATCCTTGCCTCTTGAGCTGCGTGTTCGAACGCAGCCTCGCAGTCCTGCCATGCACAGCGGAGCCGGTCCGAGGCGTCATC